>JAUWPK010000103.1 GCA_030611625.1 Promethearchaeum sp.
TAACTATCAATTAACACGATGTTTTCACAATTTATTTCTTTTGATTTGTGATAAGTCAAATAATTTATTTAATCTTGAAATAGGGAGATTATTTTATTCTGGAGTTCTTTGGTTCTATTTCTCAATTTTTCTACCAATTCCAAGTCAATAACTTTTTCACCGAATTCTTCTTTTAACTTCTCCAAATTTTTTTGGAAAAGAGTATTGAAATCATCTTTTTTAAATAATTTCGTTTCTTGAGGAATTATCATTTCTAAATCTTTGATAGATTGTATTTTTTTATGGATTTTAATAGGTAAAATATTGGATACCATTGGATCTTCTTTCAGATAAGCTCTTAAAACGACATCGTCTGCAATCATTGTTGGTTCCATCTGTTTAAATTCGGGAGAAGCGAATTTTGAACAAATACTTATAAGCTGGTGATGTTTTTCAATGAGGTATAGATTAATATTGGATTCGGGGATGGAATTGGTTTTTATCTCTTCTCGAACAAAGTATAGAAACAAAGTTTTGAAGAATTCCAAAGGGATTTGATATTTCCATTGATTTGCTCTTAAATAGAAATACTTCATTTCAGGTGAGAAAAAAGACTCTTCTATTGAAGTTGGAACATCTCCTAGTGCAAGTGAAAATGCTTTCATAACATTTTTATGGTTAATTAAATTCGAAATTTCTTTTCCAAATTGATTTTCACTTTGATTTTTTTTAATTTTTATTGATTCTTCGACAATTTCTTTTTTTAATTCATTTTTTTCATAAATTGTTTTTTTTTTTTGCATTTTTTCAGAATTTATTAGGTTTGAAGACATGTTGACATCTAATTATAGTTGTTATATATAAAAAACCAAAATCTAAACAATCAACATTTTGGTAGACTTAAAAAAAAAATCTACTTTTTTTATTAATCATTTTTTTCAAAAAATTTTCTTTGATTTTTCTTTCAGACTTTTTTGTAGGCTTAAAAATTTCGATATTATAAATACACCTACTCTATTTTGATTTGTAATCGATTTTTCATTTGATGGTGATAATTTTTCCTATGAAAAATAAGGTTGCAATCAGTTAACATAAAAACAAAAAAAAAAGTGAAAAAAACATGGGTTTATTTTTCGATATAATACTTTTACAATTCTTAGGATTAATAGCGGTTAAAATTTGTAAATATATCAAATATAGATTTATTGTCATTGATCCAATATTTGATTTTTTCTTAAAAGCGGCTATATATATCCGGGAATTGAGTCATTTCGTATTATCCAAAATCTTGTTTGTTCCTATTGATTGGTCTGATTTAAATTTTAATGACGAACAAGGACGGAGAAATATTGAATATGACTTAACGCCTGATTATTATAAACGAATGAGCTTCCTAAAGCAATTTTTAATTGCAACAGCTCCAATATGGATAGGAACATATTTATCATATAAATTGTATGATTTGTATAGAATTTCTGACTGGATAGTATTTAGAATCTTAATTATTGGTGGATTCATAATTATTCTCTGTTTTACGAGGCCTACTTTAGCTGATTATGGGGGTATTTTTACAGCTATTATGGAAAAACCCTTCAATTCTTTAAAACAGTTAATTTTTCTGGGTGTTTCATATCTAATCTACAATTATAATTTTGATTATTTCTATAATATCATTCCGCATTATCATTTACTTTATGATTTTGTGTTGTTACTTAGTTTAGAGGGTCTTATGGAATTAATTTTAATTGTAATCGGTTTTATTATTAAGAAATTAGGTTCGTTGAGCAGAAATGACTCAATGTTAACTAGGAGTGCTCACAGGAATTGGAGAAGAGATTCAATCAATCAAATTTTTCCTAGTAGAAGAAAAAGAAAAAAAGAAAAAGCCAGAATGGATTATTTATATTCTGGTTTTAACCTTTTACCTTATGATGATGAGACTGCAGCCGAGGAATTTGGGGAGTCTATGATTAGGAACAACCAATTAATGATAGATATCAAGAATATAGATATCAAGAATAAAGATATCAATACCAAATAATAAATGAACTTATTTTTTTTTTTTTGAAATTCCGTTATTTTAAATAGCGACTCAGATCATCTTGCATGAGATATTCTTCGAGGGGGCCAACATTATTTTGTATTACCTGTGTTGGTCTTGTAATCGCATATATAGCTTTGAAAGATCCTATAAGTTCATTAATACATTCAGTTTCTAGGGTTAGCTCTACGACTTTATTGATTGGATTAGGGGTCATCTTGTTTATACTGATTGGAAAAAGATAAGAAATTTATATCTTTTTTATTGCATAATATTTCAAGACACTCTTAGGAACTTTCCAGTGGATTTAAGAAAATTGACCAAATCTTTTTTAAAAAAACTCCGGTCAAGATGGATATATTTAAAAATTGAAAGATTAGTAAAGTTTTTCTAAGAATCAATAAGAAGTCTCTTAAGGTTTAAAATTTAATTCATCATGAATCTAAAGTGTCCAATTCAGAAGATGAAAATCGAAAAGAATACTGGTTAAATCAATGGAAGAAATTTTTAGATCAAGCAGATAATGAAGAAGCAATAAAATGTTTTAAAGAAGTTCTAGAGATAGATTCCTTAATTTAGGATTTATATATGATTTAGAACACAATATCCCAAAAAGCTGCATTTTGTTATGAGAAAGCATTGGAAATTAATCCTGATAATTCTATATTATGGTATTTATTAGGATATACTCAAGAAGGCCCTGAAGCAATCCGATGTTTAAAAAAAGCTTTAGAAATTAATCCGAAATATATTAATGCATGGATACTATTAGGTGATATTTATAGGGACAATAATGATTCTCAAGAGGCTAATCGTTGTTATAAAAAAATTTTAGAAATTGACTCAACTAATTATCTAGCAGAGAGAGAATTAATTAATTGCAATTTATGAAAAGATTTTAGCAAATGACCCAACTAATTATCTAGCAGAGAGAGAATTAATTGAAATTTATAAAAGACTTGATTTCTCATTAGAAGATTTGGATTTGTAATTCCTTTCATTGTGTATAGCAATTTTTGGATATCCTTTACAACCTTGAAGCAATTGTTTTTAATGCGAATTTCATCTGTTTTTATAGGGTCAGTTTTTTTTGGTTCCTCTTTCAAAATCAAGCAACATGTAAGTATCTTTTTTCTCTGATCAATACATAAAAAATCTAAGAGCAAAGAATTAGTGCGGTTTAATTGAAAAATTTCTATATTATCGGCGATAATCTCATTGAAAAATCATAGGTCTTAAAATTTAATTTATTATTATAGATAATCTTATGATAATCGAGCAGTTTCAGCATGTGCTCGTTTAAATCCTTGGTGTAAGGCTGTTTTTCGTAAGTGATTAGTTTAATTAATCCAAAATTTATATTATATGAATTGATAATAATCCAAAACCAAATGCTTTACCTGAACCGATTCCTTTTATCAAGGTGTCTTTGAATTTTTCTATTTGAGTTATTATCAAATGTCCATCAAAAATGACACTATTAAATTTTAAATTGTGTGATTTCTTTTTTCCTTTCAGAAAGGTATATTTGAATGGTACATTTTTATTAATATTAGGTTTTTTTGATATTCTAATATCATAAATTGATTTTTCTATAGAATTGTGAACATTACATAATTCAAATCCACAAGAAAGCCCTTTATTTCTTATCCATTTGGTTAAATCTTCATCTTTTACAATGGGGATCCGATTAGTTTTTCCTCTTATTGAATTTGGAGCATATTTCTTTGGAGGTGGACGTTTAGTTGGATTAGCTTTAAGTCTAAATCTACACTTCTGATTTTCCTTTAATTTTTTTGTAAGAATGGTAAGATCCTTTGATTCAGGTTGACCTAAGAAATATTCTGGGTGTTTCTTTAAAATAGCATTCCAATTTGGTATAATTTTAGACTGAATTAACAAAATCCATTTATTTTTATTCGAAATAGCTTCCAATCGGAATAGAAGATTATTTTCACTTCGATATGATTTATCATTTTTAGTTTCAGGAAAAGCAACACTTAAAGTACGATGTAGATCATAAACATCAGTTAAGTCTTGCCTCACTTGTGAATCTAGTGGATTAAGATAAGCTCTGCTTAGATACATTTTAATTCTCCTTTTTTTTTTGTTTTTACTTAAACTAAAAAATTCAATTATTAAGATCAATTTGAATATATTTTATCCCTCGTTGTTCATATTTACGAGTGATAAAACTATTTTTCATTAGTTGATCATATCGTATTTGATCTGCTTCAACTAAGTCAACTTCGAGGTTACAATTTATTATACGATGAGAATCTTGAGTTGGATTTTTTATCGGATATTTTTTAAAACTATCTACTAAGTTCATGTTTTCTAGTAAACCATCTGGAATATATACTGGTTCAGATGGAACATAACTTTTCCTACCAAGATAAATGTTAAATTTTGGATGTGCTAAGGCGTTGTGAACTTTACTAAGAAATTCTATATCATTTCCTTCAAAACCAATTAGGAAATTTGCATCAGCTAAGTAAAATCTTTCTGAAATTACATTTCTTTTCCCAATACCTGTTGCTTTAAGAACATTTTCTGCAGTTTGAAAATCTTTTTCAATCCTCCCTGGTTTGTCAATTCTAACTCCCATTCTGAGAGGAATAAATGGCGAAAGGTCTAAAGATCTTTCCCATCCTAATGCTGCACAACATAAACCTACTACACCACTCTTGGTTGGATCGAGATGAGTTTCTCTTATAATAAACTGACTATCGGATCCCCAAGATTGCATTGGACCAGTTAACCGAAGCAAAAGTGTGTGCAATTTCATTCCCTCCTAAATTGAAATGTTTGAAATGATATCATTAATTAGTAATGGTAGGCTATCTACTACATTATCTTTCAAATCCCCAATCTCTTTTTTCTTACTTAAGATTGATATTTTTCTGACTTCATCCATTCCGTAAAAACCAACTAATTCTTTCCAATATTCTAAAAGTGCAGAAATGGAATCATTTATGAGATCTCCTCGTTCTTGTGGAATAGGTTTAGCAAAAGCATTTGCTAATGACCACATGTTATCATCTCTTAAAACAACCATAACAAATGAAGGAGGATTTTGTGCAGCCATGGAATTTTGTTTACCGGTAGGTATCATTTTTACTGAGGCTTCAATAAAAGCTTTTACCGTTAATTTAGTTAGATCCATATCATTTTGAAGATTTTTGTATAATTGGTCAAAATTTATATTTGCATATCGATAAAAACACGCAGAATTGAATTCGACTGTTCCCATCATCCCTGCTCCGGGTTCTTCACTTGTTTTTTCTTCATCTAATGCTGTAAAAAAATCAAATTCTGTAGCAGTTCTATGAGTGGATATGGCATGAGCTACTTGTGACGCAGCATCAATATTATGTTTCGGCATCTCTGCTATCATTCGGCCAAAAAGAGCAATATCAGAAGCTTTCTGACCATTTAATATTTCAGTTGCATATTTTTTAATTTCTTTAAATTCTTTTTTTTTCTTATCTAAGCTTTCAGAATTTAAAAATGACCAATATTTTTCACACATTTCTGCAATTTTTTTAATTTCTTCATGTCCCAAAAAGAGTAGGACTGATGTTTTTCCCTTTTTATCAATTTTTAATCCAAAAATTTCCAAAACATTCTTTGATACTATAAAAGATTCTTTTTCATCTTTGTCTTTTGAAATTAATTCTTTTTGAATCATTTCTATAGCTTTCAAGGTTCGTGAACCAAAATTTTCTAAACTTAGAATTTTTGGAAAAATTTGGGTTCTCATTGATCTTTTAATACATTGACTCGAAATTCGAGCTCGGCGGTAACCCCCAAACATACAATCTTTAGGGGAATTTGATTCATCCCTATTTAAACAAGAAGGGGCGAAATTTTGAATTAAATGAATTTCTACAAACATTTTTTTATCTCCTTTTTTTTTTTTAAAAAAATTACTCAGATGAGCTATCATGGTCTTTTACAGAAAGTGAACTATAATAATCACGAGCCCAATTCATTTGAACAAATTTATCTGGATGAGACCATTGTTTCATACCATACGCAATATCTTCCCAATTTACAGGAATATTTCGACTTCGTAGTAAGTTAATCACATATTTAATGTGATTGTAAAGATCGTCATTATGTGAGTTTAAAAGGGCCATAAATCGCTGCTCTAAACTCTTTGATCCTTTTTCATCTTTATTAGTGAGAAATCCAAATGATTCTCCTAAAGATTTTGGGATTTTTTCACTCTCAAATGAACTAGTACTTCCCATATTATAAAGCGCAAAAAAACCAGCAACTTGATAAGCAATTTTTTCATCGAATTTTTCAATATTGGCAAGTTTTATTCCTGGATATGTATAAGGTAGAATTTTTATATCCACATCAGGCATTAAACTTACACTCCTTCTTAAAACAGCTAGTACTCCCCGATTATTTTCTTCTTTAAAACTTTCAAGATATTTTATATATATTTTCCACTTTTTTTTAGACACTTTTTAACCTCCAATAATATCTTTTTTGAGCTAAAATTCCTGCTTTTAATGATCGGGAATCAAAATTAGAGCTTTTTATATATCTCTCAAGAATTTTGGCTCCTTTCTTTTTAATCTCTTTCTTCCAATCTTTTATGTCAACTGATTTTGGATTATCAAAAGCTTTGATTAAAATATTTTTAAACTCCAGTGATAATTCTGCCCAAAATTGCTGTTCAATATTAGAATTTTCAATTTTCTTTTTTAAACGATCAGTATCTTTTTTATCCAATTTTGGTTTATTTTGGTTTTTTTGGTGTATATCAGAAATTAAGTTGATAAATAAAGCATTTAAACCACTCCATAATGCTTGACTAACTTTTTCAGTAATATTTAATGCATCGTCTAGAAAGGATGTAAAATCATTATTACTTAGTTGTTTTGGATTGAAAGGTAAGGTTTCCTTTCGCCATAATTTAAAACTTGCTTTATCTGAGCTACATCCAAAAAGCATTATTGGATAATCATCTGGAGCAATTATTGATTCAAATTGTAATTCTGAAATCCAATCAATAGTTTTTGGTTTAATAGATGCTTCATTTGTTTGAAATAATGCATTTGAATTTCTCCAAATAACTCTTTTTTCATTAAACCCAATAGCTAACCATGGATCAGCGAGTTTTGTTTTACGGAAGGCCACCATTGTCTCAAAATTTTTTCGATGAAAGCCTTTAGGTAAACTTTCACCCTTCATAAAAATTATTTCAGATATATATCCATCTCTGTCTGGAATTAATTTAATCACTCGCGATTGCCAAGTGTACCAATCTACTAATCCATTTGGTAATCGTTCCTCCGGTAAAGTATACAGTTTTCTTTCCCAAACTGGCTTATCATCTCCTCTGAAATCATAAGGAATGTTTAAAGCTGTATTATATTTTACTAAATTTAAAATGAGTGTTTTATAAAGAGTTTTACTAGAAATAATTATCATTGCAGCTCTCGCTAAATTTGCTGCTTTTGCGCTTTTATCAGTATTAGAGAATCTTTTAGATTTATAGGGGCCTACAAGCCCTCCTAAATCAAAATTTTGAATTGCTAAGATTCCTCTCGCTGCCTGAGCTGAAGTTATTTTCTTTGGAAATTTATCACAGCTATGATTAAATAATGTTGCGTTATTCCCGCTTGAAAGGTGTGGGGCTAATTTTGCTACAGTTGTAACTGATTTTTCATCCAGATCTGGTACTTGGTAAAAAGGATATTGTTCATCAAACAAATCAAATCTATCATGCCATTTTTCTAGGTATTCAGTTATTTTTTTGTATTCATTTGAAGGAAATCTATCATTTTTCCATAATTTCTCCCAAGCAGTTGTATCAATAGGTCCTTTAATTGCTCTATGAATTAATGCAATAAGAAAACGATATATTGATCCTGATACTAATGGATTATCGATCTGAATTCCTTCAATGTCGCTAATATTTTGAAAAAGGCTTAAAATTGATTCATTTTTGGAATTTCCTAAATAGTATTTTACTGGAATCCATTTTTCATCAATTAAATTATATTTTATTCTTTTTCCACTCCTTTGTATGTTAATTCGATTTTAAAATTTTTAAACCTAAATTTTTATCTAAACCTAATGAGTAATCTTCACTAACCTGCTTTCTGTTATTATCGTCTAATATTATTAATTTCATATAACGTAAGTAGTTATTATTTTTCCATTCAATTGGGATATCTTGTGATTTTAAAATTTTTATTATTGAATAATTTGTAATACTAATTGCACGTTCTAATAACCATTTGACAAACCATTTAGGAATTGAAAATTTTTTATTAAGTTTTCGGGTTTTATAAAATTGTTTTATTTTTTCTAAATAAAATGTTTTCTCTTTTTTTGTTTAAAATATTACATTAACATTTGGACGAACTAAGCGTGTGCTTGCACGAAGGTAATTATTTACTTCTGGATTATTTTCTTCATATTGATTTTCACATAACTTATAAAATGGGACAGAATTATCGGGAATACGAATTTCTTTTACTTTTGCCTTATATTGGGTTTCTTCCTTTATTTTTATTAATGAATTCCAAGTATGTATCCAAATAAGATTTAATTCCTTAACGTTATTCCATTTCTCTGGTATTTTTGAATCTTCACTGTAGACATATTCAATCAGATCCTCAACCATATTTGGAATTTCTATATATTGATGATTTATCAATGATAACCAGGTTCGTAATAATATGTGCTGATGATATATAAAAGAATATTTTTTAAAATCAGGAATTAATAATGTCTTATTTGATATAGCTTCAAATTCAACCATAATAACAAATTCTGGATTAGAAAAATTTTCAGGACGTTTAATATTTATATGTCTGTGTAATCTACCTATTCTTTGTAAAATTAAATCGCTTGGAGCTAATGATGAAATCATAAAATCAAAATCAATGTCTAAGGATTGTTCAATAACTTGCGTAGCAATAACGATTAGCTTTTGAGATGATCTATCTAATGATTCATTTTTGTTCTTACTGACTAATTCAAGAATTTCTTTCTCCTTTCTTGCACGTATTTTATGTTGAAATTTAGAATGGAAAAGAATAATCTTAAAACCCTGGTTTTCGAAATTCTTTATCTCTTCATATATCTTTTGAGATTCATCAACTCGATTACAAATTATTGCTATGGATCCATAATTTTTTATTTTTTCATGTAGAAAATTATTGATATTAGAACAAATAATTCCAGATTTAATATAATCGAATTTATTGTTAGAAATATTAGTGTTTAGAAATAACCAAGAAAGTTTTACTTTTTTAAATCCTGCTTGTGATGTGTTAAAATCAAAACCTTCAATATTTTTATTATTTGTATAAGAAATTCTAGGATATTTTAAAGAGCTAAAAGATTTAATTCGCGTTATGGATTTGGATGATTCAGAAAATGCTTGTTTTTTTCCTTTAATAAAAGCAGATAATAGTGCTTCTTTTTTAAATTTTGGAAGAGTAGCTGATAAGATTATAACACTTGATCCAAGCGATGCCACCCAAGTTAAAAACCTTTCAATAAGTTCAGTCATATAACTATCATAAGCGTGGACTTCATCCAAAATTAATGTTTTTCCAGATAGTCCGAAAAGTCGAACGAAAAAATGTTTTGTTTGCAATATTGCTAATAAACACTGATCAATTGTACCAACTCCATATGGTGATAATAGTCCTCTTTTTCGATAAGTAAACCAGTCAGAAATTGTAG
>JAUWPK010000122.1 GCA_030611625.1 Promethearchaeum sp.
TGACCATCCGCTACGTAAGCATATGACCCCGAAACATAAACTCCATTTGCATTTCCACTACCATCAGTAAATTCTCCCACTCTCACAGGCGTGCTCGGGTCTGAAATGTCAATAATCACTAAACCATAATAACTATAAGCCTCATAAGCATACGCCCCAGAAACATAAACATCCATTGAAGATGCTTTGGTATCAAGATAATGTCCTTCTTTTATTGGGGCGCTAGGACTGGAAATGTCGATAATCCATAAACCAGCAATACTATCCGCCACATAAGCATGTGACCTCGAAATATAAACACCGTATGCATAACCTTCATCATGATCATCAGCGAATTGCCCAACTACCACGGGTGTAGTTGGGTTGGATATATCGATAATCCTTAAGCCGGCATAATCATCCGCCAAGTAAGCATGTGACCCCGATATACAAACACTGTATGCATAACCGTCATCATCATCAAATTTTCCTGCTTCCACGGGAGATGCTGGGTTAGAAACGTATAAAATCTTAAAACCATTACTACCTAGCACTACATAAGCATACAAATCTGAAACATAAACATTACGTGCAGATTCACCATCCAAATCGAATTGTCCAACTTCTACCGGTGTGGTCGGGTCGGAAATGTCAATAATCTCCAACCCATCATCATAATCCGCCACGTAGGCGTAATCTCCACTTACACAAATTCCATATGCAAATCCTCCATCATAAAATTGTCCCACTTTCACTGGAACGCTCGGACTGGAAATATCAATAATCTCTAAACCACTAAATCCTACAGTAAGGTAAGCATATGACCCCAAAACATAGACATTTCTTGCATGCCCACTACTATCAGTTGATCCCACTTCAATAGGGGCTGTTGGGTCGGAAATGTCAATAATCTCTAAACCAGTATCGTAGTCCGCCACGTAAGCATATGACCCAGCAACATAAATATCATTAGCATACCCATAACCATCACCGAATTTTCCCACTTTCACTGGTGCGCTCGGACTGGAAATATCGATAATCTCAACACCACCATTACCTTGCACAATGTAAGCATACGATCCTGAAACATAAACGCCACACGCATATCCACCATCATCGAATTCACCCTCTTTTGTGGGGTTAGTCGGGTCGGAAATGTCAATTATTTTAAGCCCACCATGTCCATCTGCAACATATGCAAATGATTCAACAATTTTTACATCACACGCATTCCCATCCAGAATGTCTGCAGATTTAGTAAGATTATCTGAAACCGATGACGATTTTGGTTCGAGTAATGGACTGGTTTCCAGGCTTTTCTTTTCTGTAAATGTTTGAAAATTCATGGAATTTAATCCAAAGTCTATGGAGTAATAAAGAGCAAAAAATCCAGTGCTCAGAGTGAAGATTACGGTGAGCATAAGCAAAATTTTCTTTGTCTTTTTATTTTTATCAGTTTTATCAATTTTTTTCATTTTTATCCCGTTTGAATTTTAAATAGATCTCAGTACCAAAAAATCTCATAAATTGAAATGATTTTTGTTAACTTATCAATGTCACATTTTAACTAATCAGTATAATATTCTTAGATTATATACATTTAACATTTTTGTTTATTTATAAAAGATGAGAAATAGATTACCATTATACTTGCGTATATTGTTTGCTTTGGTTACAATATGTTAATTTGAGAAAGAAAGAAAAAAATTGGAATATAAAAAAAATTACTCCGAAAATCATCCAATCAAATTATTGACTTCTTAAAATTATCCGATCGAATATATCGAAGTGTTTTATTCTTTGAAGTCATCTTTTTGAATGGTGATGCGCTTCAATTCACCTTTACTTGAACCTTTACTCTTTCGAGGTAATTTGTCAATTAATTCTTTCACGGCAACTCCGACAGCTTCATCAATATATTTATGGACCAGGTCTTTCGCTTCGCCGCTTATGCGAATTTTTGTATCGCCTTCGATGAATAGTTCTTTAATTTTCGAAACTCGAATAAATTTTGCAGTATATGGCATTTCATTTTTCACTTTTAATTTGGTTTTTCGGAATTCTAAATTTCACTTGCTAATAGAATTCTTAATTAAATTACTAAGTACATCTATATAAATATATTGCAAAAATGGTGAAAAAAATCGACAAAATTAATCAAATGGGAAAAAAATATAATTCAAACCATCTCTACCCCTAAGGAAAACTGAATTTCATAATTAGAATTGACTTGAAGTAAAAATAGATGTCGAGAAAATCCCACAATATGATATTATCTAAATGAAAAATACTCTTTTATGAATTTAAATGTTTTGCATTTAACGGTTTAAAATTTAACAGACAAACTTAGAAAATTAAAATTTTTAAAGATCGCAACAAATGCAGAAAGTCAAATAAAACACATTTTTAACGAGATAGACCCAATTTCAAAAGTATGATTGACAAAATTCTCAGAACTGTAATTTTTGTTAATAATATGAAGGAACTCAATTAAACTTAAATTTTCACCGATTATATTGATTTCTCATTTTATACCATATAAATATTAAACTGGCAACATATAGAATTGAGATTCCAGCAAAAATTATCGCCCAAGTATAATTTTCAGATAAAATGTATTGAATGGTCTTGATAATGGGATATATTACCAGTAAGTATAACAATCTATAGCGGTTTTTATTTTTCTGTTCAAGAGAAGACATTAAATAAATAAAAATGGCGGGAAAATTTATTATTTTTGGTTTTTAAGATTCCAAAGTTAAAAATCTAGAAATTATATAAGCAGTAATTAAATAAAAGGACTAAATTATTAATTTACAGAATACTTAAAATCTTATAAGTTATCTATACATAAACATATAAATAATGGCAGTAATGATACGTTATATCAATAAAATCTTTGATAACTACAATTGGGGGGATATTTATTAAGTTTAAGCTGGTTTCTGACTATGAGCCAAAGGGTGATCAACCGAACGCGATTAAAGAACTTGTGAAAGGAATTCGTCAAGGTCAAGGAAAACGATTTCAAACTCTTCTAGGTGCGACTGGAACAGGTAAAACGTATACCGTGGCTCAAGTTATTTCACAAGTCAATTTACCTACTTTGGTAATGGCTCCAAATAAACTCTTGGCAGCACAATTGTATCAAGAATTTAAAGATTTCTTCCCAGAAAATTCAGTTCATTATTATATCTCATATTTTGACTACTATCAACCAGAAGCATACCTACCCGCAAAGGGAATGTATATCGAAAAAGATTCATCAGTAAACGAGGAAATTATGAAATATCGATTAGCAAGTACTTATGCCCTAATGACTCGTCAAGATGTCATTGTTGTTGCTTCTGTATCATGTATTTACGGTATCGGAAATCCTAATAAATGGGCGCGAAAATCGATAATTATTGAGAAAGGAATGGAAATCGACAGAAGAGCTCTGATGAAAAAATTGATATCAATAAATTTTCAGAGAAATGATGTTGATTTTTCACGAGGAAAAATTAGGGTTCGAGGGGATGTAGTTGATATTTTTCCTGGTTATTTGGATGTTTATTATAGAATTACTCTTTTCGGGGATGAAATCGAAGATATATTCGAAATGAACCCGATTACAAATGAAAAAATCCAAGAATTTCCAAATCTCAAGATTTTTCCTACGAGTGAATATGTAACTGTAGAAGATTTAAAAGACAAAATAATTGAAGATGTTTTTGAAGAGTTAGAAGACCGTCTTGGATACTTCAAATCGAATAAGCAATGGGCAGAAGCTCAGCGATTGGAAGAGCGCGTTCGTTATGATATGGAAATGATGAGAGAAATGGGATATTGTAGTGGGATAGAAAATTACTCTCGATTTTTAGATCAACGACAACCAGGAGCGACTCCTGCTTGTTTATATGATTATTACCCAAAAGAATTTCTTTTAATCATGGATGAATCTCATATAGGAATTCCTCAGATACGTGGGATGATTAAAGGTGATCAAGCGCGAAAAAAGAATTTAGTCGATTATGGGTTTCGATTACCCAGCGCTTTGGATAATAGACCTTTAAAGTTTGATGAATGGGAGAAAAAAATAAGTCATGTGATATGTACAAGTGCCACTCCAGGACCTTATGAATTAAAACAGTGTAATAATAAATGGGTTGATCAAGTCATTCGACCCACAGGTTTGGTTGATCCAGAAGTTGAAATCCGCCCGGTTGAACACCAGATCGATGATTTATTAAGTGAAATCCATATTGAGGTCAAAAAAGGAAATCGAATATTAGTCACGACTCTAACTAAAAGAATGGCTGAAAATATTGCAGATTATTTTGCTGATTTAGGGATAAAAATTGAATATCTTCATTCGGATATTGATACAGTTGAACGAATGGAACTCATAAGAGGATTAAGGCAAGGAAATTTTGATGTATTAATTGGGATAAATCTTCTACGAGAAGGATTAGATTTACCTGAAGTTGGATTGGTTGCAATTCTTGATGGAGACAAAGCAGGTTTTCTAAGAGACACAAGATCTTTAATTCAAACTATTGGCCGGGCGTCCCGTAATGCAAATGGACGAGTTATTATTTATGCTGATAAAATTACATCATCTATTGAAGCTGCAGTTAGAGAAACTGACAGACGTCGTAAAAAACAAATTGAACATAATGAAAAACATGGTATTACTCCACAAACGATTCAAAAACGTATTCAAGATTCACTTTCAGAACAATCTGATGAAGAAGAAGATCCATCAAAAACTTTTAAATCAGTCCTTCATGCTGTAATTGAAAAGAATGCGAATGATGAAGATATAATGCAGAATTTAGAAATATCCATGATGGAAGCTGCCAAAGAATTGGAATTTGAGAGAGCTGCACTTTTAAGAGATTTAATTAAAGATATTAAAACAGGAAAAATGAAAATTGAAGAATTTAAGGAATCTATTTCAAGTGATAAATTTAAAACTATAAAAAAGGGCAAAAAAGTTAGTCAAGATTCCCCGAATTACTCTGGATTTCAAATTATGGGAACAATTGAGCATGTTAGTAAACGAGATTTCGATAGGGTCAAACCAAAGAAAAAAACTACTAAAAAACGCAGGGGGAGAAGAAAGTAATGGGAAAGGATTTTATAATTATCAAGGGCGCGCGACAGAATAACTTAAAGAACATCAGTCTTAAGATCCCTAGAGATAAACTTGTTGTATTTACAGGATTAAGTGGATCAGGAAAATCCAGCTTAGCAATCGATACAATTTATGCTGAAGGACAACGACGATACTTAGAATCACTTAACACATATGCTCGTCAATTTTTAGGAAGTATGGACAAACCTGATTTAGATTATATTGAGGGTTTGAGTCCATCTATTGCTATTGAACAGAAAGCAGTAAGCAAGAATCCAAGAAGTACTGTCGGCACAGTTACTGAAATATACGATTATTTAAGACTTCTATATGCAAATGTTGGAATTCCTCATTGTCATATCTGTAGGGATGAAATCGAGCCATTAACGACCCAGGAAATGACCGCTAACATTTTAAAAAGTATAGAAATCAATACCAAATTTCGAGTATTAGCACCAATAATCCAGCGAAAGAAGGGAGAATATGGGGAAGTATTCAAACAATTAAAAAAAGAAGGTTATACCAGAGTTATTGTTGATAAAATCGAATTCCAGCTAGATGAAGAAATATCTTTGGATAAAAATAAATTTCATGATATTGATGTAGTACTTGACAGGTTAGTAAAAAAGAACACTGAAAATTTTAGAAAACGACTAGCTGATGCTGTTGAACAAGCTTCTGAATTAGCAGAAGGTTTAGTTAAAATTTGGATTGTAGATTCTGAACCAAAAATATATTCGGAAAGTCTTTTTTGCCCAAAGTGTGGCGTTTCAATGCCAGAATTACGCGCTCAATTATTTTCATTTAATACTCCTCTAGGAATGTGCCCAAAATGTAATGGTTTAGGTACATCATACGCTTTCACTGAAAGTCGATTATTTCCTAATAAAGAACAATCGGTTTATGATAGTAATTTAAGACATATTGGCGGTTTTGGAACGTTAGATTCATATACATGGAAAATCATTGAATCTGTGGCCGATCATTATAAAATTGATTTAAATACACCTATTGAAGAATTACCTGATAAATTCTGGAAAATTTTTCTTAGAGGATCAGGTAGAACAAAAATTTCATTTCATTTAGGTTCAGACCAAAAAGAAAATCCAGACAGTGATTATTCGTATAATTTCAAACGCCCATTTGAGGGAATTTTAAATACTTTACAGCGGCGATATTTACAAACTAATTCTGAATACTCTAGAGATTACTATGAAAAGTGGATGGACGAGCAAACGTGTGATCTTTGTCATGGTCTACGACTAAGACAAGAAGCTTTAGCAGTAACTATTAATGACATAAATATTGCCGAAATTACCAAGTATACAGTTGATCGAGCATTAGAATTCCTAAAAAAATTGGAAAAGCAAATTAATAAAAGACAAATGCTAATTGTAAAGGATGTTCTAAAAGAACTATTTGATCGCTATAAATTCTTACTAAATGTTGGCTTACATTATATTACAATGAACAGACAATCGAAAACGCTATCAGGAGGAGAATCCGAGCGTGTTCGGTTAGCTACACAAATAGGATCGAATTTAGTTGGTGTTTTATATGTTTTAGATGAGCCTTCAATAGGTCTACACCCCCGTGATAAATTTAAATTAATCAGAATGCTGGAACAATTAAGAGATAATGGAAATTCGATTTTAGTTGTAGAGCATGATGAAGATATCATTCGATCCGCAGATTTTATTGTTGATTTGGGTTTAGGAGCTGGGGTTCATGGGGGTAATATTGTAGTTGCTGATACTATAGATGTAGTTGAAAATCATCCAAAGTCAATTACTGGAAAATATCTTCGCGGTGATGCATTTATTCCTCTTCCAGGATATAGAAGAACTGAAATTGAAAATTGGATTACAATTAATGGTGCGCGCGCAAATAATTTAAAAAATATTGATGTAAAAATTCCGTTAGGGGTTCTAACTGTTGTTACTGGAGTAAGTGGAGCGGGAAAATCCAGTTTAATTATGGAAATTCTGTATAAAGGGCTGCATAAACAAATTTCCCGTGATTCAAGATTAACTCCAGGTGATTTTGATGAAATTGAAGGTGCTGAATTCATCGATAAAATCATCCATATTGACCAAAGACCAATTGGAAGGACACCCCGATCAATTCCGGCGACTTATACTAAAATATTTGACCATGTGCGGGATCTCTTTGAAAAAACTGAAGAAGCTAAAATTCGTGGGTATAAAAAAGGTCGCTTTAGTTTTAATGTAAAAAAAGGCAGATGTGAAAAATGCCAAGGATCCGGCTTTAATTTAATTGAAATGCAATTTTTACCTTCAGTATATGTAAGATGTGATGTTTGCAAAGGAAAGCGTTATAATTCAGAAACTCTGGAAGTTAAATTCAAAAATAAAAATATTTCAGAGATTTTGGATATGTCCCATGAAGAGGCGCTCGAGTTCTTTAAAAATTTCCCTAAGATAAGAAATATTTTAAAAACTGTCAATGATGTGGGTTTGGGATACATTAAACTAGGTCAATCATCTACGACGCTATCTGGTGGAGAAGCACAAAGGGTCAAGCTATCTCGGGAATTAAGCAAACGAAGCACAGGAAAAACAATCTATATTCTTGATGAACCTACTACAGGACTTCATTTCGCCGATATTTTACAATTAATAAATGTATTACAAAAATTAGTTGACCAAGGAAATTCAGTAATCATAATTGAACATAATTTAGATATTATAAAATCTGCAGATTATATTGTCGATCTTGGCCCAGAGGGAGGAGATAAGGGGGGTTACGTTGTGGCTTTAGGCACTCCAAAGCAAATTGCAGAAAATCCAAAATCATACACAGGAGATTACCTTAAACCCGTTTTAGATATTCATAGTGAGAAAAATCATATCGAATATGTTGAAGAACGCAAAAACATGCCCAAAATTAACCCGTATATAAAAAATAATGGGTTTTATAGAAATGGTAGAAGAAAAAAAATTAAATAAAATTTTTAACTCCAATTTTTTTTTTAGTGATTACCTATAACAATGACCTATATTCGTCTACGGTCATACCTGTTGAAATTTGATATTTTGAGAGGGTTTCAATAAAATTATAGATGGATACTCCAGCAATCTGACTTGCTTTTTCAATAGAAATTTGGTTAAGCACATATTTTTGAATCGCCACATTTAAACGTTCATTTTTAATTCCTTCCACCAACACTTTCTTAAACAACGCCGCTCGATCAAGGTTTACTTCTTTCGCTAATTCTTCAAATTCCTTAATTAGTGATTTATCCAACCTTAAATTCATTTGTTCCGTCATGTTTGAATTTCACCTTTCATTTTAATCATTTTTTCCCTTATTGAGAAATTGAGCTTGTTCTATAAAAAAATTTACAATTCCTATTGATAGTGATTTAATTGAGGCCAGATTTTGGAATTTTTCAGTGAATTCTTTAAGTGTTATCATTTCTGACTCTAATAATTTTAATAAAATGATTTCGCTTGTTTTTGGTGTCAATCCTTTAGATTTCGCATATCGAATTCCTTGTAAATCATCCGTGATTGGGATTAATTCTTGGTGCAATGCAATTCTTACTGTATCAAGTTCTCCTTGACCCAAATGAATACTCTCCAGTTTATTTGAATCTTCAAATTTCGTGCTTGCTAATTTTTTCTTATCAATATTTTTTTTAATGATTTTAGCATCTGGAAATTTGTCAACATCACGAAGGAGCTCTTCCTTAACACTTTCTGCTATAATAACATTGAATGAATCTAAAAAAATCTCTTTCAAATCTATTTTTGTTAGATATATTAAGGAACAAGCATCAATTACATATTTCATTCGCTATAATATTAATAGCAATGCTATTATTTAATTGCTTTGCTATCGGTTTTTATAAATAATAATGAGGTAATTCCATATAATTTAAGCACCGTCACTTAAAAAGTATCCAAATCTGGACACTTGGAGATCTATAACGGAAGATCAGTAGCACCCCATATAGAGATGCCGGTGGTTTACTATTTCTTAAGTTCCATCCTTATTCATCAATATTATCCTGATATCTTTCAATCTACTTTAAATTTTTTTATAAATCTCCTCCACTATAGTTTTTAATTATCTCAATTTAT
>JAUWPK010000028.1 GCA_030611625.1 Promethearchaeum sp.
ATATTTTTCATCCCTAATCCAATAATCTTACTATTTGAGAAAATTAAAAATGTTCCTCCTGTTGGTGGTTTGACAATTGCAGCTGGAAATTGTTCAGGTTCATAAAGACAGTTTGTTAAAGTTAAACAAGCCATTTCTAGATTAATTAATCGCTTCAATTGACTCATAACAACAAGATTTTGAATCTTAATATCAAAACTTGAGAATTTTATTTCTGCCTTTGCCAAGCGTAATTTAATCTTTTCTTTAATGTCTGGAATAGTTTTTTGCTTTTTGATACCTGTTATAATGAGTTTCCCATTTCGGAACAAAATAATAGATATATTATCTATTTTAAACATTACACAAGGGAATCGATTAAGTCGTTTTACCTCGATTCTTTTTTCAACCTCGCAAAAATCTATCTTTTTTTCCCCTTCTAATTGCAAAATACCTAAAGCAACTACATTAATAATCTTATAAGGAAATTTACTCGCATTTTCTCCTTCAAATTCGTCTATATCCCCCGAATAGACAGAAATTGTTTGGTCTTGTTGTATTTCTAATTGTGCCATCTTTTTTATTCTCCTTCTTCTTTTTTAATTTTTTAATTTTTATATTGAGCTGATAGCCAGTTTAAATTTTCAAATTCAATGATTAAAAGAGAATTTGTTTTGTATATTAAAAAATACTTATTTCACAATATATATGTTTCGGACAACTTGCGAGGTTTCCAATGTATTCTTAGAATCTTTTTGTTATTTTTCTAAATATGAACTGATGAAAAATATGTTGATAGAATTGATGGATATTCTTCTTGAAACATAAAATTATTTTATTTCCTACTATCAAGGAAAAATCATGCCTTTTCGTGTATGGCCAGAAAGAAAATTTAATTATTAAATTCGATAGATTCATTTTATTCCGACAAAATTTACCGACTCCATGAATACTTTAAAATTTGAGCCATTGAATAATAAAGTTGTACATTTACGATTACATTATAAGGAAATTGCTCAAAAAAAAAATTCATCAAAAAACAATGTAAAAAAAAAATTTTTTAAAACTCTGCATTTTGCATATAGACTCATTCTTTTTATCTACTTTTTAACATATTTCTACTTAAAAACATTTAAATACCTTGACTAACTGAATGTGGATAATAAAATAAAAAAAAATTGTGAAATTTTGTGAAATTTTGTGAAGACTGTGGCAACATTTTATTGCCGAAAAAAAAATTGTTGTATTGTAAGGTGTGTGACAAAACCTTTCCTTTGAAGGAAAAAAAAGCTTATAAAAGTGGTTCTCAAGATATTGGTAAGAAATCGAAGCTCAAGAAGAAATTGGCGCTAAGAACATCTGTTATTATTGAAGATGTTCGGAAAACACCTTCAATTTCTCAAGATGAGCGAGATGCTTTCGGTGAATTATTAGAGATGAGTGGAGAATAGTTTTTTTACTAAAATATAATTTTTCTTATTTTACTTATAATTAAAAAAAAACCTTTTTAGATAACATTGGAAATGTAGAACTATGCCAGTTAAAAAATTAAAGAAAAAGGAAATTTTCCCTATAGCCATTATTGCACATCGAGGCTATAACAAAAATTACCCCGAAAATACTATGCTTGCATTTAGGAAGGCAATTGAAGCAAAAGCGGATTATATTGAATTAGATGTTCATTTTTCAGCAGACGGAGAAATTGTTGTTATTCATAACGGAACAACAGGAAATGTCGCTAATAAGAATTTGGTTGTAAAAGAAACTGATTTAAATGTTTTAAAAACGTTGGATATTGGAGAAGGAGAAAAAATTCCGACTTTACAAGAAGTTTTTGATCTTTGTAAAGGAAAAATTGGAATTAACATAGAAATCAAAGCTCCAGGATTGGCTGAACCCGTAGTCAAATTAGTTGAGAAGAACGGAATGATCGAAGATATAATTATTTCGTCTTTTATGCATAGTGAGGTTGCACAAGCAAAGAAATTGAGCCCTGAAATTAATTGTGCTACTTTAGAACGTCTTGGAGCAGGTCGGTTGATAAAACATGCTTTAAAAATTAGTGCAGACTCAATTAATCCACCCACAATAATGGCAACCAAAAATTTATGTACTAAAGCTCATGCTGAAGGTCTTTTGGTTAATCCGTGGTCTCCTGATAAACCAAAAGATTGGGAAAGGTTGTTAAACAACGGTGTGGATTCAATTATTACAAATGATCCAGAGGGATTGTATAATTTTCTAACATCCAAATACTCGAAGTAAATCAACTTTATAATTTTTGATTAATAACTAAAACAATGAAATAAGATTTATTTTAAAAATTTTAACCAAGTGAAAAAAAAATGAAATGGAATTTTGAAGGCAAGAATACATTTATTACTGGTGGTGCTTCAGGAATTGGGCGTCAAATTGCAATGGATATGGCATCCAACGGGGCTTCTGTAGCAATTTTAGATATGAATGAAGAATTAGGAAATAAGACCGTTGAAGAATTGAAGAAAGCGGGAAATGGTAAAGCTATTTTCCTCAAGGGATCTGTTTCCGATAAAGAAGGTGTCGAGAAATTAGTGGACCAAGCAATTACAGAAATAGGTGATTTTGATTTTTTGATTAATTGTGCAGGTGTTTTACGTGATTTTCTGATTTCCAGATTTAATGAGAAATTTTGGGATTTTACTATTGATGTAAATTTGAAAGGCGTTGCGATAGTGAGTCAAGCATTTGTTACAAGGTGGGTTAATGAATCTAGAGCAAAAGCTAAAGAAAAAGGAGAAAAATATCTTCCAATTTTAGAAAATAAACCGCGCGTAATTGTAAATATCGCATCATTAGCAGCTGAGGGAAATGCAGGCCAAGTGGCATATGCAGCATCCAAAGCGGGTGTAATTGGATTGACATTAACTATGGCAAAAGAATTGGCAAGATATAATATCCGATCTCACGCTGTTAAACCTACATTAATAGATACTCCAATCTTAGGAGAACTCCTTGAAAAAGATGAAGGTAAATTCAAGAAATATTACGATGGCCGGATACCATTTGGTATTGGACAAACATCTTATGTAAGCGATCCTGTGTGCTTTTTATGTTCTGAAGGAGCTTATTTCATTAATGGTTCTCTTATTCCGATTAATGGCGGAAAAATGGACGGACTTTAATTATTTTATTTATTTTTTTAATTTCTATCTTTTTATATTATTTTGTTAATTTTTCAACGATCGATTATTTTCTGACCAATTTTTTTCTCAAAATCTGATTTAGCTAATAGAAAACAGACAATTCCTCCGAGCTGGTTAATTCTGTCTCCAGCAGGAATTTCAGAATCAATAATCTTGGTGATTATCTGTCGATTTTGAGCGATCTGTATTAATCGTTGGATTCGATTTTTTTGATGATGTTCATCAATGTAGGAATTAGTCAATAAAATATACTCAGGAATTAAGGCAAGGGGTTTAAATTTTTTTTTACGTTTCCCTCCCGAATATATTAAATCTTCAATTTCTTTGATTGTGTATAAAACCAAACCATTTTCAATATCATTTAAGCGTTTTTCTAAAGTTCCTATAATACGATCAGTTTCTTTTTCAGTAACAGACCCAATAGCCTCAACGTATTTATCAGTTTGAACAAAAAATGACACCTCTTCTATGTCTCGAACTGAACCATTTAATATTTGAAATGATGCAGAATTGGGATTTTTTTCAAGAACTAACCATTTTTGATGAAAATTTATGTGATTTAGGAATAATGAAGCGTAATCTTTTTTCGCAGGGCTTACCAGTAAAATACTTTTGATTCCTTCTTTCATTAATGGTCGAAAATCGTTAATAACTTCTTCAAAAAATTGATATAAATGCGATTTTTGAGCATTTTCAAATTTTCGACCGAGTTTTCTCACTTTGAAGAGCATTACACGTTCGCTAAAAACTTTCCATATAATTATTCGCATTGATTCAAAACCGATTATGAGCCCTATTGGATATCCTCGTTTTTGCTGTTTTTTCTTTTTAGTCATTATTCAAATCAATAAATAATTCTTTATTCTTTTAATTTTAGCATTAATTTTAGCATAATTTTTTTTTATTTGGTTTATTTTTATAATTAATAATGTCCGCAACTGATCAGCAACTCAAATCGAAAAAACATAGATTTAATTTTCACAAAAAAACTTCAGATGAACTCGCTGACGAGTGGGCAGAAAAATCAGTTGAATTACCTCGAATGCCTTTCTTCTATATAAATATATATCAGTTTTGCATGCCGATATTCACTCTAATAGCAATTAATTTCTTCATCTACTATTTGTATGAGCTTCTATCCGTTCAGATTATTTGGCAAATAATATTTCTACCACTTATATTCATTATTGACTATTTTATGTATATTTGGTCGATGACAAAATTATGTAAAATACTTCATTGGTATTACAATAAAAAAAGTCCTGCTAAGACGGGAGTTTATTCCAGAAAATTCACAAAACATAATGTAGCAGATCAAGCAGTTCATTATTATCATCTCAGAGGTTTTATGTATAAATGGCCTGTTTTTATATCAAAAAAATCGATATTCCCTTGGATGGTCAACTTTGTTTTAAGGGATATGGCTGCAAATAAAATTCATAAGGATGTAATTTATGGAGATGCCTTCGTTTCGTTGGAATTCACAGATTTAAGACAAGGAGCAGTAATTATGGATGGAGTAACTTTATCTAGTCATGTCAACGATTCAATTTTCGGAAATCTGACTATTGAAGAAGTTACTGTTGAAAAAAACGGAGTTATGCAGACAAATTCAATTATGGCACCAGGTGGGACAATTTCTGAAGGGACTGCAATAGGTCCAAAAACCTATGTTCCAAAGAGTTGGCGAATAGAGCGCGATGATTCCAATTTTATTTATGGAGCTCCTGCAAAGAAATATCGAAAGACTCCTTTTATTGAATTGCTTCCGAATAGTTATAAAGAGCAGTGGCTTGAAAAACAACAAAAAATTCAAAAATGATTGATGATTTACGACCTCGTTTTCTGGAAATCTCAAAATTTGGAATAAATTTTAAAAAAGCATTGCATTTATTTTAAATATAAATAAAAAAAAGTGAAAAAAATATGGAATTCATATTAATTTGGGAAGCATCAAACCAGTCATTTCAGCCGATTGCGGAAATTGGATCCAAAGGCATTTATTTGGAGTTGTTAAAAGATGAGAAAGCGTGGCTTTTTAAATATTCAGATAAAGATGTGAGCTTTATTCAACGTCGGACAGCTTTAAGAAGAGCAAGAGAAATAGCTAAGGTGGGGATTGTAAATCCTGCTACCGGTGCAAGGGTTGGTGTAGGATTTGAATGTAAAGAGGAAGTCGATCCATATCAGGATTTACCAGGAAAGGTTACTCGCGCTGAAAATCAATATAATAAATAATTAGTTAATTTTCTCATCTTTTTTCTTCTATTCTTTAATAACAAATTTAATCCTTATCAATAATATTTGTACATATAATTTTTGAATTGCATAGAAAGTTAGGAATTAACAATTAAATAACAAGAAATATATTAAAAAACATTTTTAACTCGTGTCAATCAATAATAATACCGTAGATTAGTAATTAAATTTGTTTTTTTTATAAATTCAAGGAATGAAAAATCATGAAAATTAATGCAAAGAATAAGATATTAATCCTGTTTTTATTGCTTTTACCTTTACATATTTTGTTTATTTCCAATACAACTGCAAAACCCATAGACGATACTAGTTTGCAAGATGTCATTGATGCTGGAAAAATTGTAGTCGGGATTGAGGCGGGTTATCCCCCTTTTGAGCAAAGAAATCCGGATACTGATGAAATTGAAGGTTTTGATCCTGATATAATGCAATATATTGCTGATGATATTGGAGTTTCAATAGAATGGGTAGATGTTTCTTGGTCTGTAATCTTTACAGGTTTAGCTCTTGGAAATTATGATTGTATAATTTCTGCAGTTACTATTACTGCTGAAAGAGAAGAAAACATGGACTTTTCCCGTTGGTATTACAGAAGTGCTCAAGCTGTTTTGGTTAATAATGATAATCCAAAGAATATAAATACTATATATGATATAAATTCGACAAGTATTAATGTAGGAGTTCAAGGAGGAACAACTAGCGAATTATATCTTATAGATAATAATATTGTTGCTGTAAAATCTTCATTCGTAACAATTCCTTTAGCAATTGAAGCTCTAGAACTTGGAACAGTTGATGTAGTTCTTGGAAATCATGCAATCTTATTAGATGATATGGTATCTGATACTATGAAAGTGGTTGATACATTTAATCCAGAAGATTTTGGAATTCCAGTCCAAACAGGTTCTGATTCATTACGTCTAAGAATTAATTCAATTTTAGATGATTTGTTAGGAGTTGATATTGACCATCCTGAAACAAACGCATATTATACTGCATCTTACGAAGAATGGTTTGGTATGAAACCACCCTATCCTACTTCATCAACATATTATTATACAATTCATGCATCCTGCGGTAATAATGGTGATATTAACCCTGAGGGAGAAATTAAAGTAGCAGAGGGTGATAGAATCGAATTCAAATTCACACCAGATAGCAATTATATGGTTGATAGCCTTACTGTTGATGGAACAAAAGTTGAACCTCCAAGCGGTGGTTCTTATAGCAGTTATATTTTTTATAATGTAGATTCAGATCATACCATTGAAGTTGATTTTAGAGAAGTAATAGTTGAAGATCCTTTCGTAATTCCAGGATATTCAATAGTCTCCTTCATAATAATTAGTTTTGCAATGGTAAGTATAATAACTGTTAAAATTCATCAACGAAGATTAAATTAAAAGAATTTTATACTTTTTTCCTTTTCCATATTCTTATCTTTGGGTGTTTGTAATGATATTTTGTTTACACAGTATCAGGTAATAAAAGATTTATTAAATCCTAATAATGAATAAATAGCCACACCTTTCCAAAGAACTGATTCATCAATATCAAATTCTGGATGGTGATGTGGGTGAATTATACCTTTTTCACTATTTTTTATCCCTAGAAATAGAAATACACCACTTACCTTTTGTTGATAAAATGCAAAATCTTCTCCACCCATGCTTGGAGGAATACTAGTAATAGGACCTAAAGGAGCTAAAATTTCCGATATTTTTTCGGTTAAATCTTCATCATTAATAACAGTGGGATAAGAAGGCTCGATAAATTGTAATTCGGCTTTACACCTCCATGCTTCTGCATATCCCTTTACAATTTCATGCATCCTTTTTATGATATAATCCCTAACTGTCGAATTTAAAGTGCGTAGTGTTCCTTTAAGAGTAAATCTTGAAGGAATTATGTTATGCGCATTACTTCCTTTGAAGACAGGTATAGAAAGCACCGCAGTTTCTAATGGGTCAATTTCACGTGATATTATTTTTTGTAAAGCATTATAAATTTCTGGAACAATTGCACTCGGATCAATGCATAAATGAGGGAAAGCTGCATGACCGCCTTTACCTTTTATTTTTATCTCAAATATATCTGATGAGGCCATCACTGGTCCAGAACGTATTCCAATTTCTCCAGATTCAAGCGGAATCCATACGTGTAATCCGAAAATTTCATCCACATCATCAAGTACTCCTTCATTAATCATTTTATAGGCACCAGCCCCACCTTCTTCAGCGGGTTGAAAAATGAATTTGATATTTCCATTAAGGAATTCTTTATATTTCCATAGGATGCGCGCGGCTCCTAAAAGGCACGCCATATGAGCATCGTGGCCGCATGCATGCATTTTTCCTGGAATTTGACTTATATACAATTTGTCATTTTTTTCAGTAATATTTAACGCATCCATATCAGCCCTTAGCCCAATTGTTTTCCCGTCTTTGGTTCCTTTTAATATTGCAGTAATACCTGTACCAGCAATTCTAACTGGTGAAAAACCTATTTTTTTTAATTCATTTTCTATATACGAAGCAGTATTTTCTTCTTCATACATTGTTTCTGGATGCATGTGAAAATGTCTTCGCATTTCAACCAAGTTAAATTCAATATCATGAGCTTCTTTTATGACCATCTCTAAAATTTTTTCTTTTTCCAACTTTAAATTCCACCATTGAGCTGCGTTATTCAATTTGATTAAGGGTTTATTAGCTTTTAACATCTATATCTCTTGAGGCAATCACTGAAATCCTTGTATTTAATATGTTATCTATGAGAATATCACCCATTTTTATAGGAGCTAAGCAATGAGTATCATTTACCATCTTCACTGCCTCAATTAATAAAGATTTTGGTATTGCCTCAGTTGATCGAACAGGAATTACAGGTAATTTTCCTTTTTCAACCCTCATTGTAGTAATTAACATGCGAACAGGGTTTGAAAATTCGGAAATACCGTATTTCTTTCCACGAGGACAAAGATATCCTTCTACATTAATTTCTTTAGTTTTAGGATCTTGAGAAACTTTTAAGCGACAGCTATTAGGGCAGATAACACATATAATCTCTTTTTCAACAACTTCATTACTAGCTTTTTCATTCATTTTAACTGCCCTCCAACATTTCTTTTTCAATAACGTTAATTGCACTATCTTGTTCTATAATGTTTATTGTGATTTGTTCACCTACATCATCAGGTTTTAGTTTTACTTTAAGATGAATCATTTCTGAGGGTAAAACAAATTTCTGCTTTCTTTTATAGATTATTTTTCCCTTTGAGATAATTTCAGCGATAATGTTCTGTCTTGGATTTTTCACGCGGAATGAGAATTCTATTTCATATGGTTCTTTTGAATTTTTTATACCACAAATGCGTTCAGGAATAACATACCCCACATCTGTTCCAGGTTTAGCATAAACAACATCTTTTTGTAAATCTTTTATTGGGAGTTCATCTTTTGCATATTTTGCTGCATTAATTCCCGCTCTTTTAGATTCAAATGTTACGAAATCGACCAAATCATGTACTTGGAGAACATTCCCTGCAGCAAATATTCCAGGTACCGTTGTTTGCAAAAATTCATCTACTTCTGGACCTCCATTATTAGCTATTTTACATCCCGCTTTTGATGATAGTTCGTTCTCGGGAATTAAGCCAACAGAAAAGAGAATTGTATCTACATCCCAAGTTTTTTCTGTTCCAGGAATTGGTCTCCATTTTTCATCAATACCTGCAATAGTGACCCCTTCAACTCTTTCTTTACCGCGAATGTCGATTATCGTATGTCGTAGATATAATGGAATTCCATAATCATCAAGACATTGCACTTGATTTCTTTTAAGACCACTTGGATAGGGTAGAACTTCTGCAACAGCGACAACTTTAATTCCTTCCATCATACAGCGCCGAGCCATAATCATACCTATATCTCCAGAGCCAAGAATCAATACTCTTTTTCCTGGAAAATAACCCTCTATATTAATGAAACGCTGTGCTTGGCCCGCTGGAAAAATTCCTGCAGGTCGCGTACCTGGAATATTTATTGCACCTCTAGTTCTCTCTCTACATCCCATTCCTAGAACAATTGATTTAGCTTTATAATGAACAACACCATTATTAGGGTTTATCGTAGTAATGACTCTTTCAGATGTAATTTGCATAACCATTGTATTAAGAAGGACTTTAATCTTGCTTTCTTTAATTTTATTGATAAATCTTTGAGCATATTCAGGACCAGTAAGTTCTTCTTTGAAATATCGAAGACCGAACCCATTATGAATGCATTGCTGTAAAATCCCTCCTAATTCGTGATCCCTTTCTAGAATAGAAACAGAAACACCTTCTTCATAAGCGGCTAATGCTGCTGCTAAACCCGCAGGTCCACCCCCAATAATAAAAACGTCAATATTTTCCATCTATAGATTTTCTCCTTTTTTAATTACTTCAGAATTTAAATGCTTGGTCCGCTCAAATACTATGAAGGAATCCCCCCCGGTTTTGGTTACCTTCTCCATAATCATATCTTGTTCCCGACTAATAATTTTCATAACTTTTGGTAAGCAAAATCCTCCTTGGCATCTTCCCATACCAGGTCTAAGTCTCCTCTTAATCATGTCTGTATTTGTCACAGGAATCGGACCGTTACAAGTTTCTACGATTTCGGCTTCAGTAACTTGCTCGCATCTGCAAATAATTTGACCCCATTGTGGATTTTCTTTAATTTTATCTGCTAATTCCTTTTCTGATAAATCTGAAAGTAAAATTTGCTTATTTCTAGTAGGGATATAATCTTTCTTCTTCTCAAATTTATATCCACAGTTTTTCTTCAATATTTGTTCAACCAATTCTGCAATTGCTAAAGAGGATGAAAGACCGGGAGAATCAATTCCCGCTACATTAACAAATTGAGGAATGCTGCTTTCTTCTACAATAAAATCATGTTGGTGAGTAGAGGCGCGAATGCCTGCAAAATTAGTAATATTTTTCTTAAAGGGAAGATTCTTGATGATTTTACGTGCTCCAGTGATAATTTCATTCAATCCAATGGATGTAGTGTTAATTCCTTCTTTACTATCAATCTCAGTTGCATTTGGCCCGATGAAGAAGTTTCCATGGACGGTTTTACTTATTACAATTCCTTTTGATGCAGGTGTAGGTGTAGGAAATATAATTTTTTTAAGAGGTAATGAATCTTTATCAAAGAGAATGTATTCACCCCGGCGTGGTATAATTATAAAATCTTCAAGACCAACCATACGTGCGATTTTATCAGAATAAATGCCCGCCGCATTAATAATAGTTTTTGCTTTTATTTTTCTACCATCGGTAGAATGGATTTCAAAAACATCATTTTGTGTATCTCTTTTTATGAAACCTACTTCAAATTCTAAAAATAATTCAACACCGTTAATCATTGCGTGTTCTGCCAGTGCAATTGTTAATTCAAAGGGAATAATTATACCCGCTCTTGGAAAATGTAGAATCGCGATAACATTATCGTTTAATTGTGGTTCAATTTCATGAATTTTATCTAACTCTGTTATTAATTCAACTTCAACACCACGATTTTGACTCTTAGTAAACTCACTTTCTAAGGTTTCATGCTCAATTTTATCTGTTGCACAAAATATTGCACCTATTCTCTCATATTCCACCCCAATTTTTGGTCCTATTTCATCAATTAATTCATTTCCGCGCAAACATAATTTTTCTTTTAAAGATCCTTTCGTGGTAAAATAACCTTGATGGATGATGCCAGAATTCGCTTTTGTTGCACCCATGGAAACATCGGATTCTTTCTCAATAATGATTGTATTTATATTATATTTTGAGAGACGTTGTGCAATAGCCGAACCAACACAGCCCGCACCAATAATTGCAATATCATAAAGTTTTGAAGAATTCATACAAAGTCACGTAACATTAAATTATCGGCAAAATAAGTTTTTAAAATTATTGGAGTTTTTCTAATTTTTCAGAAAATTTGTTAATAATCTGGTAATTTAACTTAAAAAGAATGTTGTAAAATTGAACTTAAGTTGAAATTTAATCATAGGTTTTTTAACAAAAACGTTAAACTTACAAAAGAGGAACTCTTGGAACGATCCAAACAACCAGCGAAAGATTCCTTAAAGATGCATCCTTTCTATAGAGGAAAAGTGCAAGTATTACCACGGTGTACAATTAGAAATTTCGATGATTTTGGAATTTGGTATTCTCCAGGTGTCGCCGCTCCATGTCTTGATATTAAAGAAAACCCTTTGAAAGTATATGAACACACTAGTAAATGGAATTATGTTGCTGTAGTGAGTGATGGAACCCGAGTATTGGGTTTAGGAAACATAGGTCCAGAAGCAGGATTACCCGTTATGGAAGGAAAAGCATTACTTTATAAATACTTAGGAGGAGTCGATGCTTTTCCTATGTGCATTGGACCAAACATGGATGCAGATCAGATAATTCAATTGGTTAAATGGATTCAGCCAACTTTCGGAGGAATTAATCTAGAAGATATTCAGAAACCAAAATGTTTCAAAGTATTGGATACATTGAGGAAGGACCCTGATGTTAAAATACCCGTATGGCATGATGACCAACAAGGAACTGCTTGTGTTACCCTTGCAGGTGCATTGAATGCAATAAAAATTGTTGGAAAGAAAAAGAAAGATGTAAACATAGTTTTTAATGGGGTAGGAGCTAGTAATTTTGCAATACAACGATTATTAGGTCTTGCTGGATTTGATATAAAAAAAGCCATATTCGTTGACTCGAAAGGAATATTATTTAAAGAGCGTGAAGATCTACTCTCACCAGAAAATTATAAATATGAGGTTGTTCAACAAAGTAATCCCGAACAGATACAAGGAGATTGTGGAACTGCCCTTAATGGAGCAGATATTTTAATATCTCTTTCTAAACCAGGTCCAGGGGTTATAAAGAAAGAATGGATTTCCAAAATGGCTGACGATGCAATTGTGTTTGTATGTGCCAATCCTATACCCGAAATATTTCCTTGGGATGCAAAAGAGGCTGGTGCAAAGATTGTAGCTACGGGCCGTTCTGATTTTCCAAATCAAGTAAATAATTCCATTGGTTTTCCTGGAATTTTTAGAGGTACACTAGATGTACGCGCTTCTACAATTACAGATGAAATGTGTATAGCTGCTGCTGAAGAACTTGCTGCTTTTGCCTATGATAAAGGAATTTCGGAAGATTACATAGTACCCACAATGGATGATACGGAAGTATTTATTCGTGAAGCTGTAGCTGTAGGACAAAAAGCAATAGAGCAAAATGTTGCACGTATTCATTTGAGTCGAGACGAAGCAAGGATTTATGCCGAAGATATAATAAATTTATCTCAAGATCAAACGAAAATCTTAATGAAAAAAAATTTCATCCCGCGTTATGAATAACAATTAACAATTCCTTTTTTTAGTATGAATTAAAAGTTAAATAAATTGGAATTTTATATAGAAGAATTATAAAACTATTTAATAAATCCTATTGGGATACTATTGATATAGGTTTATTGACTATTAGATTATTATAGAAATGTGAGATATAACATATTTTTGTAAGAAAATATATCAAAAAAGAAGGAAATAGAATTGATAGTTAGGACTTCAATGTACAAGGTTCAAGAGAATGAAATAGGAATCGCAGTGTCACATTACCACTCTAAGTTAGGTCCAATGTTTCTAGATATCAATTTTGACTTCAATCTTTTTGATCGCGTAACCCAATATAACATTCTTCAAGATTCAATTTCAACTAGATCAGAAAATTTATCCTTATTTGCTTCTACCAAAGAAAAGATTTCTTACACAGTTAGAATTAAAAAAGTTAAAGTTGAGGACGCTCTAGCCCGTGGCGGTGTAAAAAGATACGCATTACTTTTAATTATCCCAAGCAATATTAAAAAATTGGAAATTGACATTGATGATATATCTGATGATATTGTCGAGAAACTTTCTCAAGGTGCCTACATTAATCAATGCCTTAAAGCTTGGGGTACTTTAATCAATGATATTCACGGACCTGTCAATTTTGAAATAGATGGCTCCGAAGAAATACCTAATCATTCATTAAACTAAATTCATTATTAGAGCAGAATTTTAAGGTTTTTTTCTTTTTAAGATATGTCGATACTGAATCTTGCGGTGATTTTAGAAAGAACGGAGTCGTTTGGAGGCAAATTTTCAATTTCAACAGCGTTTTCTAGTATCTGGCGTTCTTTTTGGGTTGCTTCATGGATAAGACGCTCGATTTCGAGGAGGTTTAGTGGTGGTAGTGGCGGGGAATTGATGGAATTTGTGAGTTCAGGATTTGATTTGAATTGTTTAATATATTGCAGGGCGAGAGCGGTGGTAGAGCGGCGGTAGAATTCGAGGAGTGGCGGAATTTCGTTAATATCAAAATTACGGACACTTGTGGATCCGGAAATGGCAATTTTATATAATTGAGCACCAGTCGGGCATAAATTTTCGGGGCTGATGATTAATTTCCGTAGTTGATCTGAATCGTTGATGATTCCGTGAAGTGAGCGGATGGGGCAGTTTTTAGCGTAAATATAGGCGATTTTTTTATATTTTTTTAGCGGTTCGAGCGATGAAACAGCCGTATTTGATATATCAACGGAATATAAATCAGGAAGTGAAGCAATTCCATCGATAGATTTAATCTTTGTGTCGGAAAGTGAAATTGAATCTAATTTTTTCATTCCATCGAGCCCTTCAATTTTAGAAATGGGGTTGGAATTTAGTCTTATTTTTTGGAGGGTTTGCATCTTGGTAAGATTTTCGATTTTGGAGATGTTATTGTTGGAAAGATAAATCCCATAGATATCCTTAAAACCATCTAACCCTTCAATTTTGGAAATGTTGTTGTTGGATAGGTTCAGTTCCCTCAGATTTTCCAAGCCATCGAGCCCCTCGATTTTGGAGATCTGGTTGTGAGATAGGTCCAATGTTTCTAATTTATTTAAAATTTCCAAGACAGGGATTTTGTTGAGGTTTGCATGCGATAAATTAAGGCGGCGGAGTTTTTTCAGGTTTTGGAGCCCTTCAATCACTTTAACATGTGTATATGATAGATCGAGATATCTTAAATGTTTTAGAGTATCAATCCCTTCGATTTCTCGGGCGGGGAGGTGCAAACTTAACTTTTGTATGTTTTTAAAGATTCTGAGATCGATTTTTTCCTTAATCGGTGAACGTATCGAAAACTCTGTCAAATACGGGGCGATCACATTAAAATTGGGAAGATCATCAAAGGAATTAATCCTATAAAGGTTGCTTGAATCTAAATCTAATGTGGGTTCTTCGTAACTACCTTCGATTGGCCTTGTTATCATTTTTCCGTATCGATTTTTGAATTGAATTTCGCCAATTTCCCAACGTTCTATTTTTTCCATAGTCTTCAACGCTCCTTTTTAACAATAATCTTTAAAAAAATAAAAAAAGACCGAGTATTTAAATGAATCGGGCGCTTTGGCTTAGTAAAACTTCAACCTTATCATCAAATTAAATTAAAAAAAAAATAGAGATGCAATTTAATCGAATCGATCCATCCAGGCCGTACT
>JAUWPK010000062.1 GCA_030611625.1 Promethearchaeum sp.
ATTAATGAAAAATAAAGAATAATTAATTGATTATTTTCGTGGGATGAGAGCCAGAATAACAAGGCACAGAAATCACCTAAAACATCGCCTAAAAAAAATTGATTTAGATAAGAAGGAATTAGATGAATTAATTCAACAAATCGAATCTACTGATGAGTCCTCAATTGATGAACTTAAGGAAAAAATAAGAGAAAATTTAAAAAAACGTGACACTCCTAAAGATGAAGATAGGTTAGATTAACAAAGCAAATATCAAAGCAATTACGTAAATTACCACAAATATACCAGCTCTCAGGAAGAATAATTTTTTATTTTGAGGTTCCTGGGTGCTTTTTTTTAATTTTTTTACTGTATTACTAAAAATTTGTTTGAATGAACTGTTAACTGGAATTTCCAGATTAAGTTTTTCATCCCCTACTTTGATGCTCAGAGTTGAAACTGGTATTAGCCAATAATACATTAATAGCAGTAATAGGCAAGAACAGAACAGAACTGTAAAGAAAACATCTACCATTATTAGCGGACTGGCAATATCATTATATTTCCAATCCAGAATTGACTCGAATGCAGATAAATAAAGTAGGATCGATGTGGAAATGATATCTAAAATATCGAATTTTCTGAAATGTTGATTAATTCCAACTTCATCTACATCGCTGATTTTTTCTATATGTATCTTATTTTTAAAAATTTTAGAATAATTCAAAATCTTTGTCTTAGGTATCAAATAAATAGATATCTTTTCTGCAAAATCATTATTATATGCTTGAACAATTAGTAAAATTCCATAAGTTGCTCCAATTAATGAAAATCCAGTGCTAAATAAAATTTCAAAACTAAGACTAATAACCGAAATAACTAATAGAAATCCACCCAGAATCAAACGGAAATAATTATTCTGAGATTTAACATCGACATTTAATGATTGATGAAAACCTTCGGAAAATTTTCCATTTAGTAGAGAAGAAATTTCCTCTGGTGTTTCTGCATTCTTCTTGGAAAATTTCAAAGTTTTTAATAAAGAATCGTTGAAAATATTCCCGATTGAAAGCGGAGCTATCCATGATTTATAGATCTTTTCTGATGTGGAAAATTCAATAAATTTCTGTGGGAAAAATACCAGTAAAAACAATGCTAGAAAATTTCCTAAAGCAGTTAAGACCATCATCGTTGGTAATATCTCATCCGCGGCTCGATGTTCTCCAAAAAGGGGAAATCCGAATTGTAATACTCTAATACTCATTGGAATAAGGAGAAAATACCATATTTTTTTTGGTCCTAAATGATTATTTTGATATCTTAATCCTTTGATACCAGATTGCCTTAATTCGGTAAATTGAGGGGAAATAGGGCGTTTTTCATGGAAATAATAAGATGATTCTGACCTTGATAAATCACCTTTATATGCGGAAAAGACTGCAAAAATAATTAACCATAATCCTATCAACAGAGGAACTAATCCAACAGTGTAGAAAAATGAAACACCCCCTAAGAATACCGCATTTCCTTGCCCAACATATATTCCAATAGATTCTTCATTTTGATGCCCAATTAAATGCCCTAATAGAATAAAATCTGCTATCCCAAAGCCAATAAATATCAATCCAGCAAAAAATCGGCTCCAAGCAAATGAAAAATATTTTACAGATTCCATAGGTTTTTCCTTGATGGATTTAGGTCTTATAAATGTTAGTTTATTTTGATAAATTTTTTCTTCAACCAAATTAATTCCCTCCAAAATAGCCATAGTAAACTAAAATCCAATATGGTAAGCTAAAGGAAGCACCATGATATTGTGTAATCGTTTGTGAATTATTATATTGATTGACACCATCTTCAGTAAAAGGATTTCGGTTCCAAAGAATTTTTGTAGGACTAGACATTTCAACTGTTGCAGGTTTTAAGTATCTAGTCTTAAATATTCCATCCATTAAACCATAAGTCGCCCATTGGTACATTTTTCCTATCGGATTTGTATCTACGAAATTTTTCCATTTAGCAATATTCGGATCTACTTCTAACCATTCTGCACCCTTTTCTTCCCTTGAAATTGTTCTATTTAATCCTCCAAATGTTGTGTCATAAGGACATAAATCAAATTCTACAAAGCGCCAGAGTTGGTCTTTTACATCCCAAGCAATTTTATCGAGATTATAACTGGGTTCAATATCAGGACTGCGCATCTCACACATAGCGAGATAAACGGCGTTAAGAAATGCGTTACGATGCCCTTTAAATGCCGGATGTGTTGATTCTTCATAATTATTGACATAAATATCAATGATTTCTTGATTTTCTTCCACTATCATTAACCCAAAAATAACACAAAGTTCAAAATAATTTGAATAATAGTTGTCTATTAAGTCAGAATTTCCAATGCTAGGATATTTGGTAATATATTTTTCGGTAAATAAATAGTAATTATAAATCTGCTTATAGCGATCATTTTCAGGATAAGCAGTAATCGCCATTCTCATAACCAATAATTTCCATTGACCTTGAGTGGGCCATTGAAAATGGACACCGTTGGGTTTGCCGTCACCTGAAACCTCCTGGTAGAATGATTTCAGCATCCCCTCTGTAAATTGTCCGATGATTAATTTTGTAATGTTTTGAACATAAGGATTATCCACCAGTTTTAAACAAGCTGCAATGGCCATAAAATAACCCGCTAATTCATCTTTACTAGTGTAAAGTCTACATCTCCATTGTGAATATTTTCCGGTTCCATTAAAATGCCGGAAATATTCATCAAAAAGCCATGTATAATTACCATCATTTCTCATGTCTGGAGATGCATAAAAACGAGCAATTATTGTTCCAGGATAATCTGGTCCTAGTCCACCATTAGGAACTTCAATTAGCATTTGTAATCCTGTTAGCATTTTTTTAATTAATCTTAAAGCATCATCTTTTTCAGCCCCCTCAGGAAGAGAAGCGTATCGTAAACATGTGGCGGTTAAAGCTTCAGAAGTATGTAATGCCCCATTGTCATCTGAATGGTATAGGATCGGTTTTCCTGTTGTAGCATTAAATGTCACAACCTGTGAGAGATTCATGGGAATATGATATTCCTCTTGCAAATACTCAAATTCATTGGCAATAGAACGTAATGTGGTTTCGTTTATCTCTTCAAGTGGATAAAATTCATCAGTTGAGGGTTCTGCTTCATAAATGAATGAGGTTAATTCACCAACCATATAAAAATATAAGCCAAAATAACCAGCAATTAATATTATCGGAATTAATATCAAGCCAGTAATAAGTGTTGAATTTCTTTTGATGTGTTTCTTTTTTTGTATTCGCATTTAATTAGCCTCAATTATTTTTAATAATTAGCTCTATGCTATTGGATTTTAAAATTGATTCCTTTTAGCTTTAGGAAATATTGTAAATGATAATTACCATCATAATTTCATACTAAAAAATAAAAATCTATTTTTATTAGTTTTTGATTTAAGTAAGTATAGTGTCTAATTTTCTTGGAAAAAACATACAATTCCGACCTTATTTCAAACTTCTAAGTCAAATTTTATTATCTCTTATTTTTATTTCAGTTTTTATTATCGAATTTGTAACGATTTTTGAATTATCGGGGGATAATTTCTTACCGGGAGTTAGACTTGATTTTTTTGGAATTGAATTGGCAATAATACCAATTTTGATTACTGTTTGTTTATTCTTAACAAGTATTTCAACCTATGGATTAATATTTTCACTGAAAATAATTATTCAGAGTATGAAAAAGAGAGAAATACAAAAGTATAAAGCTCCACTAATTGCACTTTTATTAATATTAGGCACATCTTTTCTAAGTTTACAATATTACTATCCTGTTTGGCCTGGAGATCTGGGTGTGTCTCCGAAATTTGGCCCTTATATTGGATATTATGGAGAAAATGGTATAATTATTTCTTGGGATTGTAATCATGAAGAAACATTCACGCTTCTTTGGGGTATTGATTCTGATGATATATCAAATGAAAAAATATCTAATATTCAAAATTGGAATGATAATGATAAAATTTTCCACCACACAGTTATTTTAGATTCGTTGAATACTGGGGATGAATATTATTATAGCATCCCTCAATTTTCTAAAGAAATTTATAGTTTTAAAACAGCACCATCTTTTGATTCTGGTGAAGAAGTTATATTTACAATAGTTGGAGACACGCAAGCTGGGTATAGTATTCCAAAGAAAAATATAAAATTAATGCTCGATGATCCAGACGGTTTAGATTTTACTTGCATTGCAGGAGATCTTGTTAATAGAGTAGATAAAATAAATGAATGGGCACTTCTTTTCAATAAAAACACCTACGGAAGAATCATAAGTTCCGTTCCATGGATGAATGCACCGGGAAATCATGAATTATCCTGCGAATATGATGGTTGCGGATTTCGTGAGAATTACAAGCTTTTCTTTCAATATGATTATCCTGAAAATAAGGAAGTTCTTGATGATACTCCAGATTATGGCCTTTACTATTCATATAATTATTCTAACGTTCATATGGTTTCCTTAGATAACTTTCAAAATGAATCATTTACAAGATCACAAGGTAAAAATACAAGATCCTACTTTACTGGAGCACAATTAGAGTGGCTTGAGGAAGACCTTTCAAGAAATAGTGAAATGTGGAAATTCGTATATTTTCATGTACCTATGTATTCCATGGGAGATTATTCATCAAATATCGATATTATTAACCAACTTGAACCAATTTTTGACAAATATCAAGTGGATGCAGTGTTTTATGGGCATGACCATCATTTTGAATCATTCTTAGTTAACAATACCTATCATTTTGTGGTAGGCGGAGGCGGCAGTTCAGTTGATCCCATGATGGACATAGAAGAATACGGTGACAGAGCATGGACTGATTATCAATTAAATGTAAGCGAATCAGAGGGTCAATTTGACCAGATTTATGGGAGCGAATATCAGTTATTTGGTGAATTAAGTAATCATTATCTGAAAGTCAAAGTTCAAGGAAATACAACAACTTTTACAGCCATTCGTTCTTCTGATGGGAGCATAATTGTTAAATATGTTTTAGAGCAATAGAAAAATGCATTAATTTCCTTTTATATTTTGATGTTTTTTTAGATAATTTTTTTTTTTTTTTTTTTAATAGAATTTATTGGAACTACAGATTTTAAAAATGCACCCCAAGATAGTAAAAATACTCCAAATAGTTTGATTAAATTAGATATGTATGGTAAATAGATGATAAGATCAGAAATATTGCTATGAATGGTTACAAACCCATTGAAACTTAAAAATTCGATAAATTGATATATGAATTGAATTCCAGGAGAAATTATAAAAAGAACTATTATACCAAAAATTAAGTAAATACTAAAAATCCCAAAAGATGAGTTTCTATACCAAAATATAAGAAGCAGAACAATACTAAATAAACCTATAAGAATTGGATTAATTACCAAAATAAAATTTGCTATAAGATTAATAATAGAATATACTAACCATGGATCCTGTATCGATGAATAAAAACTCCAATAATGCCAATAATTTAAGATAAAAAATGAAGCTACAAAAACGGTCAACATGAATAGATAAAATAGAGTAGATATTATGGTGTATATCCATTTTGTTTTTTTACTGAAAAGTTTTGTCTCCATCCCTAAAAATAATATGATGTAACCAAACATACTTACAGGAAAACTAATTATATATGATAAATGAAGAATTATAGCAATCTCTATATAGTAAGAGATTCCCGATATAGAAACCATGAGTCCCAATTTCAGAAAAAAATCAGATAAAATCTGCATTATCAAAAAAATTATGAAATACCAAGAAAAACTTCTTGTACATCCTTTTTTTTGATTTTTGGATAAAATTAGAAATAAATATAATGTAAAAAGGAATAAATTACAAAATATTGGCAAAAATATATTAGCTATGTATAATATTTCATTCAAATCAACCATATTTACCATCTTTTTACAAAATAAGAATATTTAATAATACATCAATAATGTCTTTTAAAATTTCTGTTTCAGTTACTAAACTTATTTATTTTTTAATACTAAGTGAAAAAATCTATTAGCACATTTTCATTTCTTTTTTTTATTCTGTTTCTTCATGGCATTTTGCACAAATGTGAAGAGTTTTTTAGCTTCAGGTTCATTTTCAAAGTGTTCTCTAACGGGCGCTAATAGTTTATCAAGATATTCGATAACAGTCATTTTTAAATCAACGGGAGAGAGGCTGCCATTTTCATATGCTGCCTCCAATTCACGGTAAGATGAATATGACACATTTCCACCATACTTTTCGGGTCTTTTTACATCAAACTTATCGAATTTCTCAAAAATGATATAGTTACAATATTCCAGAACGGGATTTTCGTTTATCACACCGCTTGGGCACCAGGCTTTATTGATTTTCCGTTTTATATCTGCTTTAGTATCAAGCATAAATATTGCAGAATCAGGATTGCTTTTACTCATTTTTCGAGCGATTTTTTTATCAAGTTCATCCATTTCAGTTTCAGGAGGTTTTCCTAAACCCATTAGCATATGATGATGAACAGACATTGGTTTTTTAAATCCCAAAGGTCGCGCTACTTCACGGGCTAACATATTAACTTTTCTCTGATCAAGTCCCAATTGACAAATATCGGTTTTTAAAACAAAAATATCGGCACATTGCATCAAAGGGTATAATATTTGAGAAGATTGTTGAACTTCTTTAGAATTTCTTCCCATTATCTGGCCGCAACGTATAACCCGGTTAAGACTTGTTTTCATAGAAATTTTAAGAACTAATTCCCAGTAATCTGGGTCTTTTACTAAATCAGAGGCATAAATGAATTCAATATTCTTAAGATCCATTCCGCATGCTTTCCAAACTTCAACAAAATAATCACCGACTTTTTTAATTACTTTAAGATCTCCGCCGAATTTTTGATTAGCAGCAGCATGCCAATCAGCCACATACATCACAAATTTAACTCCAGCTTTTGTCATTTTATTTATATTGATTGCACGCATAAGTCCTTGAGCAATATGTATTCGACCAGATGGTTCAAATCCATCATAAGCAATAATTTCTCCGGGCTTTCGATTTTCAAGCAACCATTTTAGTTGCCCTTCATCTTCGATAACCTCGCCACCTTTTGCTACAGATTTGATTAGATCTATTTTTTCTTGCAGAGATAATTCCGCTTTTTTAACCATAAAAAAAAAAGTAATGCTAATTAAATTAATTTTTTCATAAATCTTTTTGATAAAAAATTATTGTACCGACAATAATACAGACAACTATAGGTACTGAATTGAATAGTGCAATTTTCCAAAGGTCTACAGCCCAAGTATCCAAGAGAATTGGACCTAAGTTTAAAACTAAACTAACGGGTGAATAGATAGACACCCATGGCCCGACAAGAAACATAAAAATTAAGAAGAACCATAGAATTAGACTGGCTATAATACTGAAGAGAGGTTTTGGAAAAATTGTAGAAAATAAAACTCCAAATGAAGTAAACATGGTTAAAACCAATGCAACCAATCCCAGAACACTCATGAATTGGCCGTAATCAAATATAATTGGTACAAGATTTAACATTTCAAAAAATCCGATAATTATCCCCATTGAAAAAGCATAGATTATAAATACTATTAGAATTTGTGAAAAGAATTTCGATAAAACGTATTGCCATCGATTTACAGACTTGCTTAAAAGTGAATCAGCAAGACCTCCGATTTCTCCAGAAATACATGAATCTGCAGGAATTGATGCCACCAATGTGCCAAGAAATATAAAAATAGTAAGTACTGAGTTTGTAGTAAGTACAATATCTGCTGTATTTAACATATTAGATAGTACTATGAAGAAAAGAGCTAAAATCCAAAGTTTTTGGATTGCTTGTTTAAAATTCCGTTTTATTTCATACCAAGTAAGTGTAAGAAATATTAAAGTCTGGGATTTTGCTTTAATGTACCCAAATATTTTTTTAAAGGTTATTTGTAATTCCGCGAAGAAATCCATTAGATTTTTCATCCTCCAGTAATTTTAAAAAAGCGCTCTCTAAGTTTTCTGATCCAGATTTAAATGATATTAATTCAGCCGGATCATTTTTGAACACACCAAAGATCTGTGGCAATGTATTAGCATAATTTTCTTTACTATCGATACCTACTTGAATAAAGTGTCTTTCTAAATCGACAGCAATAACATTCGGAATCATTTTCAATTTTTGAACAATAGAATCGGATTCACCATCAATTTGGAGTTCTACAGTATTGGAACGTATTAATTTTTTTATTTCTGTTATTGTTCCATTAAATATTAGCTTACCTTCATTTATTATTCCAACATGAGTGCAGATCCGATCTATATCACCCAATATATGTGATGATAAAAAGATATTTTTTCCCCTGTTAAGTCCAAGTTCAGTAATAAGGTTCACTGTTGAAGCCCTCCCGATAGGATCTAAGCCCAAAGTAGGTTCATCTAATATGAGTAATTTAGGATCATTTATTAAACATGCAGCAATACCGACCCGTGTTGTTTCTCCTGTAGAAAATTTCTTTATTTCTGAAGATGACAGCGAAAGTAGATCAATACTCCTAATTAACTCAGTGATCCGTGGAATTCGAATTTGTTTTGGGATTCCAAATATTTTTCCTACAAAATTTAAATATTTAATTGGTGACATTTTTTCAGGAAACTTTGGATTTGTTGGAAGATAACCTATCTGACGGCGAATTTTTGCCGAATCTTTCTTCATCTTTTGTCCAAAAACTTGTACTATCCCTGCTGATGGTTGGATTAATCCCAAAATCATTTTAATTGTTGTAGTTTTTCCAGCGCCGTTTGGCCCCATAAATCCATATATTGTGTTTGGAGGAACATCCAAATATAAATCGTTTACAGCGATCTTTTTCCGATTAAAAATTTTTGTTAATGCTTCTGTATGAATTATGGAATCGATTTTCCCCACCCTATTACAAATATCTTATTTGAAAATTAAAAAGAGTTTGGATTATAAAGAATAAAAAAAGATGGAAATTAAAAAATGCTACTTAAAAAAGGAAAGAAAAACTATTTTTTCATTTTTTCTAAGATGGCAGCATGTGCCGCAGCAACTCTAGCCACTGGAACCCTAAATGGTGAGCAACTAACATAATCTAACCCCACATCATGCAAAAATTGAATTGAATGAGGATCGCCACCGACTTCTCCACAAATACCTACATGAATTCCTGGTCTGGCTTTGCGTCCATCAACAACAGTTATTTCAATTAACTTTCCTACTCCATCAATATCGATATGCTCAAAAGGATTGTCTTTCATTATAGGTGGATAAATTTCATCAATATATTTTGTTAAAAACTTAGCTTCAACATCATCTCTTGAAAACCCAAAAGTCATTTGAGTCAAGTCATTTGTCCCGAAGGAGAAGAATTCTGCTTCTTTTGCTATTTCACCAGCAGTTAATGCAGCTCTTGGGATTTCTATCATAGTTCCCCATTGAATATGATTTTTTGGAGTTAAATTTGCATCCTCTAAAATCTGTTCAGCCATAGGTTTTAAGAGTTCTTTTAATCGGATAAATTCATTTACGTGAGAAACTAAAGGTAACATAATTTCCAAATGAACATCTACTCCTGCCTTCTGAGATTTGATTAATGCTTCAATTAAGGCTTTCACTTGCATTTTGTAAATCTCTGGATGAGTATTCCCCAATCGGACTCCACGATGACCAAGCATGGGATTTTCTTCTTTTAATTCTTCATATTTTTTAAGCATGAATTCTAGTTCTTTAAATCGTTTACCCTTATCACCCTTGACTCTTAATTCTGTAAATTCCACTAACATGGATTTATAATCTGGTAAAAACTCGTGTAAAGGAGGATCTAATAATCGAACTGTTACTGGTTTTCCATCCATAACCTTAAATATTTCAATGAAATCTTGTCTTTGGAGAGGTAATAATTTATCAAGCGCTTTTTCACGTGCATCCATGTTTTCCGCAACAATCATATCAACAACTTTTGGTAATCTTTCTTTTTCGTTGAACATTCTTTCAGTCCTACATAAACCAATTCCCTCTGCACCATTTGCAATTGCATCCAATGCCATCTGAGGGGTATCTGCATTTGTTCTCACACCTAGTTTGCGATATTTATCACACATAACTAAGTATCTGCTAAATTCTCCAGTAATTTCAGGATCAACGACTTGAACGTCACCAATATAAACATTTCCAGTCATTCCATCAATTGAAATGATATCTCCTTCTTTAAATTTTATTACTCCACCAACAGAAGCAGTTCCATTTTCTTCATCAATTTCAAGTTCACCAGCACCAACAATAGCCGGTAATCCAATTCCGCGTGTAACAACAGCAGCATGACAGGTTTTTCCTCCACGAGAAGTTAAAATTCCAATTGAAGCAATCATTCCGGGAAAATCTTCGGGTTTTGTTTCTTTTCTTACAAGAATTATCCTTTGATTTGATCTTTTTTCTTCAATGGCTAGTTGACAATTAAAAATTGCTTTTCCGGTTACAGCACCTGGTGAAGCGTTAAAACCTCGAACAATGGGTATTTTCTTTTCATTAGGAGATATTCTTTTATGTAATAATTCCTCAATTTTCCCAGGAGCTACACGTAAAATAGCTGTTTTTTCATCAATGATTTTATCATCGAGTAAATCAATAGCAATTTTGACTGCTGCACCAGCTGTTCTTTTTCCAGTTCGAGTTTGAAGGAAAAATAATTTACCATCTTCTACTGTGATCTCACAATCTTGCATATCTTTATAGTGATTTTCTAGTAAATTGGCTAGTTCAAAGATTTGTTTAACGATATAGGGTTGTTCTTCATTTAATTCATCCATGGTTATTGGAGTTCGAACTCCGGCAACTACATCCTCACCTTGAGCATTAATTAAGTATTCACCCATAACTTTATGTTCTCCATCCATAGGAGATCTTGTAAACAATACGCCTGTTCCAGATTTATCGTTAAGATTTCCAAACACCATCCTCATTACATTTACAGCGGTACCATAATTTGGAATTTTATTCATCTTTCGATAGGCTACTGCACGTTCACTATTCCATGAATTAAAAACTGCATTAATTGAAGCATATAATTGCTCCCAAGGATCTTCTGGAAAATCTTTATCGAGCAATTCACGATATTTTTTTATGTAAAGCTCGCCCAATTCTTTCATTTCATCGGCTGTTAATTCAATATCTAATTTCTTACCTCTAGATTCTTTAAGTTCTTCCATAATTTCATCATAAGGTTCTCGACCAGTTTCCTTTACAATATCAGAGAAAGACATAATAAACCTTCTCCATGAATCCCATGCAAATCTTGCGTTTTTCTTTGCCATTTTCTCTGTAATTGCCTTAGACATACCCAAATTAAGAACTGTATCCATCATTCCAGGCATTGAAACAGGAGCACCACTTCGAATAGATAATAATAGAGGTTTTTCAATATCTCCAAAAACATATCCGCTTTTCTTTTCCAATTTAGCAATACTCTCATTAATCTGATCCTTTAAATTATCAGGCCATGTATTACTTTCAGCATAAGAAAGACAATATTTACAAGGGATTGTAAAACCGTACGGAATCGGCAGACCTAACAAAGTCATGTTAGCCAATCCAGCGCCTTTTCCACCAAAATAGATTTTTAGTTCTTCAGTAGAACTAAATTTGCTCGGATCGATTTCATCGAACATATATACAATTTTTTCAGCCATTTACATCAACTTTTATCATAAACACATTTTATTTTTTACTAATGTCATTCAAAAATGAAAGAAAAGATTAAAGATTTTTCTCCAAACTGCTTTCATTCTATATATTATTTTGGATTTTAGTTTAAATCATGAAATTATTATCTTATAACTCATTTTTTTCGTTTTTTATAAGCATAAATGAATGAAATTAAAAGAAGTGGATTGTAAATATTATTTAAAAGGAAAA
>JAUWPK010000228.1 GCA_030611625.1 Promethearchaeum sp.
ATTTCAGATCCGACCAATCCAGGAGAACCCGTTTACGAAAATACAGGGGGAAGTTCATACGGTGTTTATGTAAGTGGGGATTACGCCTATGTAGCAGATTATAACAGTGGATTGGCAGTGATGAACATTTCAGACCCGACCAATCCAGGAGAACCAGTCTACGAAGATACAACAGGATTGGCAATGGATGTTTACGTGAGTGGGGATTATGCTTACATTTCGGTTGGAAATAGCGGATTGGCAGTGATGAACATTTCAGATCCGACCAATCCAGGAGAACCCGTTTACGAAAATACAGGGGGAAGTTCATACGGTGTTTATGTAAGTGGGGATTACGCCTATGTAGCAGATTATAACAGTGGATTGGCAGTTATTGACATTTCTAATCCAACCAACCCGGGAACGCCCGTGTACGAATATACAACGGGAAGTACAAGCGATATTTATGTGAGCGGGATTTATGCTTACTTAGCAGATGGCAACGGATTAGCGATCATTCAAATCCAAAGAAGGATTGAAATAGTAAATCCGATAATTATAAATAACCCAAGCGATTTTACTGTGGAATCTGGTTATACTGGACAGAGTTTATCATGGACGGCAACGGATTTAAATCCTGACACATACACGATTGATCTCCAAGGCACAGGGATTGTGGAAGGACCTACTACTTGGACATCTGGCATAGAAATCACTTATGACATCCCAAACGGTTTTATAGTAGGTGACTATATCTACACAGTCAACTTCACGGATTATTTCGGTAATTTTCTAACAGAAAGTGTTACATTTTCAGTAGATGATACGAGTAATCCAACCATAACTGACGCCCCGCTTGATTTAATTGTGGAATCTGGTTATACTGGACAGAGTTTATCATGGACGGCAACGGATTTAAATCCTGACACATACACGATTGATCTCCAAGGCACAGGGATTGTGGAAGGTCCTACTACTTGGACATCTGGGATAGAAATTACATTTGACATCCCAGACGGCCTTGATGTAAATGCTTATGTCTATACGGTCAACTTCACGGATGACTACGGTAATGATGTAACCGAAGAAGTGATAATTTTAGTGGGTGATACAACCGATCCAACAATAACTGACGCTCCGAGCGATTTTGGCGTGGAATTAGGATATACCGATCAGAGTATATCGTGGACAGCAACTGATCACAATCCTGGCACTTACACTATTGAACTCCAAGGATCAGGGATTGTAGATGGACCGACTATTTGGACATCTGGTGGTGCAATCATATATAACATTCCTGATGGTTTTGGTGTAGGAGATTATATCTACACTGTCAACTTCACAGATGATTATGATAATTTTATAAATGGGAGTATGATATTTACAGTGGGTGATACAGCAAATCCATTTATTGTGAATTCTCCAACCGATATAATAGTGGAATCAGGTTATCTAGGACAGAAAATATCTTGGAACGCAACTGACCTCAATCCCAACACTTACACGATCGAACTCCAAGGCTCAGGGATTATAACAGGACCCACTACATGGTCATCTGGCTTAGAAATTACATATGACATTCCAGAAGGCTTTAATGTGGGTATTTATGTATACACAGTCAATTTTACCGACGACTACGGTAATTTTATAGTTGACAGCATTGCATTTACGGTAGAAGATACTATTAGTCCAACCATAACAAACTTTCCGATTGATTTTACAGTGGATTTCGGATACACAGGACAGAATATTTCGTGGACGGCAACAGATCTCAATCCATTTACTTACACGATTGAACTCAACGGATCAGAAATTGTAGCAGGTCCTACCACTTGGACATCTGATAGCGCAATTACATATGATATCCCGGATGATCTTGCTGCGGGAGTTTATGTTTATACTATCACCTTCACAGACGACTCTGGTAATGTAATAACTGACAGCGTTACATTTACAGTAGAAGAAGACAAAGGGGGAAATCCTGGCGCCATCATTGCGATAATATCGATATTTACAGTTGTTCCAATATTTATAATTGCTACCATTATAATAAAGAAAAGGAAAAAGAAACGTTCAATTGTGGCATAAATAATGGAACAACTAAATAATCTCGTTTACGAGATCTTTTTTTTTTTATTTTCACTAACATATTTCGAAACCACTAACACTTAAAGATAAATTATTTATGTGATTTTAAATTTTTGCGAAATTTATAATTGGAATTCACGTTCTTATAGTGAGACCTTTCAACTATAACTTTAGTGAAAAACTGACAATGGAATTTGATAAAAAATGAAAACTAAAATAGTCTCCCTTACTAAAACCTATTTAGGGAAAAATAACATGGTAAAAAAAAACGGAAAAAAAGGTTTAGGCTTTTTTCTTTGCCTTATAAATTTCCTTTCCAGCCCCACTGAGTACTTTTGGCAAGGCTTTACTATACGCTGCTTGTTCAATCTTATCCTTTGATTCAATTGCTGCCCTTAATTTAGATAATATCCGTGTTAATTGGCTTTTAGTAGCTTCCGATAGATATGCAGAATCTTCTGTTAATAACTTATCTGCGCGCTCCATATATAATTCTGTTATCTGTTTTTGAACTTTCCTCTCATTGCGCTTAGCCTTCTGTATATTACCACTAATTGCCATTGCAGTTCCTGCTTTAATGCCGGCTTCGACAATCATCAGCTGTACATTTCTATGACCACCCACAACTTCCATAAGGCGTGAAATATTTTCTCCTCTGTTGATTGCATTATTTGAACCAGGTTCATCAATCGCACCACGACCTCCGCACATCTGAACAATTTCATAAGCAGCATGATGAGATAATTTAGCAATTAGGTATTTACCTTGGGCAGCCATAATTGCAGCTGATCCTTCGTCCATTGGGTTTGGTTTTTCCCCTCTGTGAATCTTTTCACCAACCTTTTTATCATAAAAATCAGCAACTTGTAATGCAAATGCTGTATAAGCTGCAGTTTTTGAGTATAAATCATCTAAAACATGGCTAATTCCTTGGTATTTGAATAAAGATTTTCCAAATTGATGGCGAATTTGAGTAAAAATTGCTCCGTGGGCAACACTATGCCAAAGTCCTGCAAGTGATCCAGATATAATTGCAATGCGTTCAGGTGTCAAACCACCAAATAATCTGCGGTATCCTACTCCCGGACCAGCTAAAATTCTATCTGCTGGACAATTAACATTATCATAGGTTACTTTTGCAATCCCCACACCTCTACCAGCAGGAATATGTAATCGTTCAGCTGTTAAACCCAAATCGCCTCTTTCAAACATGGCTAACATCATCGTTCGACGAGGATTGGAGATATCTGTAACTCCGTAAGTGCTGAAATAATCTGCGACTGCACCATTTGTGGTATATACTTTGACCCCATTGTATGTTACTGAGCCATCATCTTGCATTGTCGCTTTCATTTTCATATTGACTGCATCTGAACCGTGTTCTACTTCAGTAATCCCAATACCACCAACCTTAGTTCCTCTATAAATTTCTTTTAATGCTTTTTCTTGAACTTCTGTTCTATTTGGGTTATGATATAATGAATTTCCTACAAGGATTGCGCTTGCTGTTGCAGCAAAATCAACTTCAGGAGCCATTCCGTTGTTGGCTAAGCTTAACAAAATTTGATGTTTACAACTTCCTTTAACTCCATCATATGTATTCATTCTTTGGAGCATGTAATTTTCTCCCATCCTAGGTAACATATCGTAAACGTCTTCTATATTGACATGTTTTTGCATTTTAAGGCAAACTTCTTGGAAACCTAAGAACATGTCTTTATCTTCTTTATTTAGAAGAGGGAGTATGTTTGTATTAATAAAAGAATAGCGATTCTTCAAACTGAGCGCTTTCTCATAGTTTTTTTCTAATAAATTTGTATATTTTACATCTTTTAATTTCATAATTTTTTTCAACTCGTAATTTTAGTTTGTTATTGATATCAGAATTTGCGCCTAAATAAGCGTATTTTCTTTTTTTTGAAGTAAAATCGGTAACATCTAGACATTTATTTGATGAAAAATTTAACTTTAATTTGGTACAAAGCCCTTATCAATTCCAGAATAATAAAGAAAAAATAATTCTTCGAGGATTTTTTGACTATCAGATAAATTGATTGGTTTTTCCAGAGAAATTCCCAATTCGGAGCATAAAAACGAATATAAATAAAAATGTGGATTGTGAAATGTATTCCCTCGGTTAATATCGCTTTTCCAGCTGGCCAAATTCTTTAAATTATTATGTTCCATCCATGGAAACATTATTCCGGGCGAATGCTCTGCCTTTGTTAAAACATCTAATTTCGATTGTAATAAAACAACAATTTTAGAGATAGTTTGAGATACTTTTCTTAATGTGGTATTCTTATTTGTATATAAAGCTTCAATTGGAACCGGAACCCTTAAATGCATTAAAATCCCTTGCCCTTTTCTAAAATTAATGTGCCCATAACCAATTACGATTGGATTAAAATGCATTTCTTCGAGTATTTTATTAATTTCTTCAAATGCAGAAAGTAAGTTAATTGGGAAAATTAGGATATCTTCAAATCCTGGATAAAGGACAAAATCGGAATTCCCGCTCCCGCTACTGGAAATGGTTTGTAAAGCCATTGAAGCGCGTTCTTCCAAATAAACCTTAAATTCATCAAGATTTAGGTTTTTGGTATAAAATTCTGAACTTTTCTTCAAGATATTTTCAAAATCTTCCAAAATTTCTGAAGCACCTTTTAATAATATTGCCCATTTAGCTGGAATAGCTAATTCATTTTGATTTTTAGTAAATAATTGCCCGAATAAACCTTTAAGAGGATTAACTGATAAAACAAATTCTGCGGTTAGCGGAAATACTTTTTTATCTTGAATAACCTGTAACCCTCTAAAAGTCTCTTCAAGATTGCTTCCATAAAGGAGCTTATATTTTAAATTTTCAGGATTCGGGGCGAGTCTTATTTTAGCGTTAAGAATTAAGCCATATATTCCATTTCCACCAACAATTTTGGAGAAAAGTGGATCATTTTTTGATATGTTGATAAATTCACCTTTGGGGTTTAGAATTTCCATTGATTCTATCCAATCTTCTATTGCGCCTAATTTTCCAGAGGTTACTCCGCTTGCATTTGTAGCAATAAGACCGCCAATGCGAACCGGGAGCTTAAATGCACTACTCGGTTGTACTGGAAAAATAAATCTATCATTGGTGTCCATAGGAACTCTTCTTATCAGATCTGATACCAATATTTTTTGATCAACCATAATCCAATTTTCGATTTTATCAAAATAATAACTCGTTTCCAGGCTTTTTAAGCATTCTAAATCAACGACTGCATATGGATTGGCAAAACCACCAGATAATCCAGTCTTTCCGGCAGCAAATGTAATTGGAATTTTATTTTCACGACTTACTTTCACAATAATTTGGATCTGTCCACGTGTTAAAGGTTTAAGTAGAACTTCGGGAGAAAAGTGCAAAAATGAACAATCTTGAATGGAACCCGCAAATATTGGATTATCTTTTCTAAGGATCATCCCAAAACCTGAGTGTGAAATATTTCTGAATTTATCAAGAGGAAGATTGGAAAAGCGGGTAAAACCTTGATTTTCTAAATCCCTAATAAATTGATCAATATTTTCACGGCTTATCATCTAATTAAACCCAAAAATAAATAAAAAGAGAATAAACAAAAAATTTTCCTATTTGTTAAAGAAAATAAGAAAAATGAAATTAAAAAAAATTAATTATTCCTTCTTCTTGTAAGCACTAAAATAACCGAAATCCCAAACATAGCGATAAAGAGTAAACCTGGATTATAACCATGAATCGTATTGTCTACAAATTCACTTGATATTTTTAAAATCTCTAAACCATCATTACCATCCGCCACATAGGCATAATCTCCGCTTATGCAAACACTCCGGGATGATCCCCCATCACAAAAATGTCCCACTTCTACAAGGGTAGTTGGATCGGAAATATCAATGATCTCCAAACCATCCATATGATCTGCCACATAGGCGTAATCTCCGCTCACGTAGATATCCAGTGCAGATCCATTATCATCATCGAGTTTTCCCACTTCCACGGGAGCCGCTGGATCGGAAATATCAATAATTTTTAATCCATCAATACCAAACACTACATATGCATATGATCCAGAAACATAAACATTTTCTGCATATCCATCACTTTCATCATAAATTTGTCCCACTTCCACGGGAGCGGTCGGGTCGGAAATGTCA
>JAUWPK010000154.1 GCA_030611625.1 Promethearchaeum sp.
AAAGTTCATAAACGAGCAACCGAGTGGATAATTAATAATACAGAAGAAGCAAAAATAATTGCAATGGAAAAAATGTTCTTAACCGAAGATCAAGCCACAATTGCTATGGCAAACATTGGCTATGTATATGATATGGACCTAGAACAGATGTCATTATTTGTAGAAAAATTGGTTGAACTAAACGAATTAATTAGTTTTGATTCACCAAATATCCCTTCAGGTTTAGATGCAAATTCATTTATAGAATGGTTTGTGGATCTTTCATACATTGAAGCGTTAGAATGAGATTTTTTGTAAAAATTTTCATATTTTTTTCTTGATTTTGTCTACTTTTTTGTAAATCCTATAGTAATAACTTATTAATTTAAGTGAGAAAGAAATTAATAAATTGTTGGTGAAAAATTATTTCTCGAGATTTGTTGAAAAGCTCAATTTGTGGATTCTATTGGATAAGATCAAGCGGTATTCCATTTTTTATATGGTTCTCTGAAGAATTTTATGAAAAAAAATGGAATCAAGACAATTTGTTTTTTTCAGGCTTTTTTTCAGCATTAAATTCTTCTGCAGATACGTTCTTTGAGAATTCCCCGCTATCTCTTATAGAATTTGAGGATTACAGAATTTACTGTAGAACAATTCGATCTGATGATATTTTTGTTCTAATAACGTTGAAAGGATTTTCAAGGGAAATAGCAGAGAGACTTATAAATAAAATGGTTGAGAAATACTTTGATACTGTTCTTTCAAACGACATTTTAATAACACAAGAGGAAAAAGATGTTAGAATACAGTTTCTGCAATTTATAGAGGAGATTGAAAAGGATATAAAAGACGGGAATAATATCTTAACTTTAAAAGAAGGAAAATCTATTGATCAAGAAAAAATAAAGACTTATAGCGACAAACCATTACCTAAATACATAAATACATCCAATCAAGAGCTTCAAACTAAGGTACATGATTTGGAGTCTAAAATAAAAACCATAGATATGGTAACAAAAACTATCGCTCATACTTTTAATAATCTTTTATCCTCAATCGTTGGATATGTAAGTTTACTGAAGATTGACTATGAAAATTCGGAATTTTTCGATACTCTTGAAGAAATGGAACATTCATCACTACGTGCTCGGGATTTAACATCTCAATTATTAACTTTGGTTAAAAACATTGATAACCAAAAGAAAAAACCTGAAGAATTACAAAAAGATAGCCTCTCCTCTGACCAAACTAAGCAAGTTGAAAGAGATACTCAGATTTTTAAGGGAGAAGGAAGAATTCTTGTGTTGGATGATGAGAAAACTATTTTAGATGTTGCAAATAAAATGCTTTCTCGATTGTGTTATGAAGTTAGTGGAGCAATATTCCTTGAACAAGCAATTGAAATGTATCGCGAAAGTATAAAAAAAGGAAGAAAATTTGACGCTGTAATTTTAGACCTATCCGAATTGGGAGGATCTGAGGGATATGGATTGAAATTATGGAAAGAAGTGGATCCTGCTGTTAAAGCGATTATAAGTAGTGGATATGCTGATGATCCAATATTTGAAAATTATAAAAATTACGGCATTAAGGCAGTATTAAAAAAACCTTATGATATTGCTCAATTGAGTAAAATTCTCTATGATGCTATTAGATCTAATTAAAAAAATTGTTTGATTTTTAATATATCTAAACTTTTTCAGCAACAAAAGGTTTCAATGCATATAAAGCTATGATGAATAAAGGTATAAGGGCTAGTTCCACAAATATAGATATTATAAAAGGCATCTTGTGGCTTATAACCCAAGCATAACCTCCGATTATTGGACCGATAATTCCTCCAAGAAGACTTACCCATTGTCGGACACCAAATATTTTCCCCCGATGAGTCTTTGAAAATCTACTAAGGAAATTTTGTAAAATCAACATTCCCAACCAGGCGAATAACATATCAAAGATTAAAAGAATTCCGAAAACCCAAACGTTGGGAGAATTAATCAAAAACCAAGTAATCGATGCCCCTAAACTCCCAGTGATAAATATCGTAATTCTAGGATTTAATTTGTCAGCTAAAACTCCTAATTTTGGAGCTAGCAATTGTGAAATCATTTCGCTTGGAAAATACACGAGCATTATCAAAATTGGATGTTGAACGAAGTTTTCGATTAAATAACCCTGAAGGAAAGGGTACGAAAGCGATTGATTTACACTGGTCAACATAAAAGCTAGCATGAAAACTAAAAATCCCAAATATAACTTGCTTGGACGGTTATTTTTAGCATTTACTTCATTTTTTGAATTTTCCTCATTTAAATTATTGATAATAGCAGAGTTTTTTTCATTATTTGATGATGCTATATAATCATCATATGTAAGATTTTCATCAGTATTCTTGAAGAAAGTTATTCCTGCATAAAAATTAGAAAATGTAAAAATTAGTAAAGGGCTATAAACAATCCAAGCAATGTTCGGAATAAATTGATAAGATAATCCAAAAATTAGAAAACTAATCAAGGATCCTACAAAATTTCCCTTTCCAATCATTCCACCTCGTTGACCAAAGGCAGCAGCCCTAAATGTTTTATGAGATTTTTGTGAAATAAGTGCATCCAAAGGAGTCCAAAAATAGCCAACAGAAAAGCCTATAAAGAAAATCCCAAACATAAAACCTAATTGACTTTTGAATATTATCGAAAAATACATTATAATATAAGAAAATCCACGTCCAAATGAGCCAAATAGAATCAATTTCTTTTTTGAAATTTTATCCGTTAAATAGCCTACTATTGGTGCTGTAATTAATCCTCCCACAGTCAAGCTTGAAACCGTAAATCCTAATTCGATTCCACTGCTTCCCATAATTTCTAATGTTGCATAGGGTATGAGAAATGTGAAGAAGAAAAACCCGAGACTATTCCAAAAAATAATTTGAAGCATCGATTGAAAATCGGGGGTAACTAATTCTTCACCGTCTTTCTTACCATCTTTTAGTTTTTTTGTAGATTTAATTTTTTTAGAAACAGTTGGTTTATCCAAAATCTTTCCGGATTCAGATAGACTTTTCGGTGTGCTTGGTGGTGTCAATTAAATTTATTCCTTTAGTATATTGTAAATGCTACGTATTAAAATCCAGTGAATTTATTAAAATTTTGGAAATACGTAAAAAAATAAGAGTGTAAATTCTTTTTCCTTTTGAGAAAAGGGTTAAGAAGCCTACGAGACCAAAATTAATATCATTATAAATTGTTTGTTTAAGTCCCGAAAGAATAGTTCACTTATAGTCTGTCCTTCCAACAAAATGGTTTTCGTTTTTGGTGAGCAATAGCAACATCATAGATTCGATTTGGATCAAAAATATAAAAAATAGAGTATGGAAACTGCTTCACAACATATTGACGAACCCGATACTTTAGAATTGGCCATCGATTTGGATTTCTATCAATCAGGAAAATTACTCTTTTAAATTATAAAAATCAATAGTTAAATTTAACTCATTTTCCGCTTCTGGATGGAAAATTATACGATTCATTGAATTCGTTCTCTTAATTCTTGAAATACTTGTGTTGCTGGTTTACCTTTTATTAATCCTTGCTTCAATTCTTGATAACGCCGTTCTGCCTCTTCAATCCAAAGATCCGTGGTATCCGAATCTTCTTCCTTTTCTAAACTTCGGATTAAATTTAATGCCAAAATAGCTCTCTCACGTTCTGGAAGCTGATAAACATCTTTTTCAATATTTCTTAGAGAATCCATATTTTTAATCCCGAATCTAGTTAATAAAATCCATGCATTTAAAATTAGATTTTTTGTGTTGCACCTTATACTAAAAAACTTGTCTCTAAAAATTTTTATGAAATGTAAAATGGCTTTATTTGGATTTAAAGGGAATTATCTGTGAACTATCATATATAATTTCTGAGATAATAGGCTTCTGTAGTCTAGTGGCTATTACGCTGCCTTGGTAAGGCAGATGTCGAGAGTTCGAATCTCTCCAGAAGCTTCCAATTTTTACATATTGATTGAAGTAGAAGAATCTCCTTTACTTATTTTTTAGACCCAAACATTAAAATTTTGCATTATCACACAATTATTATGAAAAAACAGAAACTTGAAGCAAAATATAATTTTTTTGCCGCCCCGCATCCTACAGTAGTTGCGGGAACATTTGTCAATAATAAGCCAACTTACACCACATTAGGAGATTTTGGAATTCTCTGTGCCTATCCTTTACATGTTTATATTGCATCCTTTCATACTCATTTTCTTAATATTGGTATAAAAGAAAATATGACATATAGCGTAAATATTCCGAATCCAGACAATTTGGTTAAAACCGATTATGTTGGAATAGTTTCAGGGCATAAAGCAGATAAATCCAAAGTATTTGATTTCTTTGTGGGGGATTTAGAAACAGCGCCAATGATAAACGAATTTCCAGTAACTATGGAATGTGAAGTCCATGATATTAAACGAGTAGGGAGAAATGATGTTTTTATGGCGAAGGTGAAAAATATTTATGCTGGAGAAGAATATCTTGAAAATGGTGCTATCAATATAGATAAAGTAAATCCTATTACGCTTTTTATGGATTTAACTTATCGCACTATCGGGAAATCTGTTGGGGTATCTTATCAAGTCGGTAAGAATTTTAAACCATTAGAACTCTAAATCTTAGAACTATCATCTCCAGAGGCAATAAGAAATAATTTAAAGTGATTTAATCTTCAGAAATTTTTGGGAAACCATCTTGGAACTTTCTTTTTATATTCTAAAAAATCATTTCCGAATATTTCTTCCAAAATCCCTTCTTCAATCTTCACCATTTTATCATATACAATGAAAATTACAATAAAAAAACTTAGAGAAATCAGAGAAATGGAGAAACAATAACTGCAACATAGATTAACAAGATACCAAGATATTAATGACTAATGGAATTTTTTAAATTCGTGAGAAATCCGATTTTTTATCATTCTAACCCAAGATCAAACCGATGACTGTTGCTCCGATATTTCCTGACATATGAACTATAATAGCGGGAATGATATTTCCAACCTTCTCACGATACCATCCTGCAATTACTCCCAATAGCATAGCGAAGAAAACTGTTAAAATTACGTTAAATATCGGGACACCTTGCATAATCAGGACAAAATGTATAATACCAAAACAAATTGCGGCAATGAAATTAGATGTAGAGATAGAAATTGATCCAAATGTCTTTTTACGTTCGAGTAAGGCTATACAATGTCCATAAATTAACCCTCTAAACACCAATTCCTCTGCTATACTCGCCAAAATACATATAATCCCAATGGTTTGCCATAAAGACAAGTTTACTACTTGAGTTCCGTAGTAGGAAGGATTAATTAAAAAAAGCGAAAATTCGAATATAGCTCCAACACTTAATCCTAAAAGAGAGGCTAGACCATAATCTTGAAAACGAGTATCTTTATTTGATTTTTTAAATCCATAAATTCCATAATCAGATTTTCCTACAATTGCAATCCATACTAATGAAGTAAGTAAAAAAAGAAAAGAAGGTAAAGTAACAGCTATCCAAGACTCTGCAGCCACCCATTCCTCGACAACAGCCATAGATGTGAAAAATGACCCAATTGAAACAATTATTGCAGTAATTCCAAGGGAACTCCCGATTTTTTTTCGTAGCAGTGATTTAGGAACCTCAGAGTTAATATTCTCTTCATTTTCTCTCGAAATATTATTTTTCAAAGACATATTAAATTCTAATTTTTTCTACCATTATAAAAATCTTTAGGAGTCCACACATTATACAGTAAAAAATCACCTCAACTATATCCTATAAAAATTGATATGATATGGTGGAAAAATTCCTTTTTCAAAAATATTTTGGAATCCATCTCGAAACTTTCTTTTTATACTCTAAAAACTCATTTCCGAATATTTCTTCTAAGATACTTTCCTCAATTTTTACCATTTTATCATATACAATAAAAATTACAATAAAAACGCCTATAGATATCAAAGAAATGGAGAAACAAATAACTGCAATATAAATCAACAAAATTCCAAGATACATCGGATTTCTGACATATTTAAAAATTCCATCTGTGAGTAATTTGTCAGGCACTTTTTTATCCTTAAATAGAGTATTATGAGAGATTTGGATTAAAATAAGAGCCATAATAACAAATTTTATACATAAAATAATCCGTACAATTAGTGGAACGATATTATTTAACTGGGTTGACCAATTTAATACCTGTCCATCCAATATCGAGACAATAGCAAAAATAATTGGTGTTGTTATAAGAATTAAATGAGTACGAGGTGCTTCTCGTTCTTGAGGGGTTAAATTTTCTTGATTCATATTAGATATTATGTTTAAATGATTTAAAATTATTTTTCGATAGTTCCTGTAAAGTATATTAAAAATAATAAATAAGGAAAAAAAAATCGTACCGGTGGTGTGGAATATCCTTCCATGCCATTATTGACATGAAATTTGGACACACGACCTCAGGATTTCTTATTCAAGCGCAATTCTGCGAAAGATCTGACCCTTTTTTTCAGAAACTCGATTATGAGTCCTGCGCTCTAACCAACTGAGCTACACCGGCTTGGAAAATAATTGGAAATAGAAATTTCGATCGCCAATTAATTAGGAAAGTTAATTATATTTCATAAAAATTTTGGTTCAGAAAAAAAAATGGTCAAAAACGCAATAATTTTCTAGTGGAAACTAATCTTTTTGCGTATAGTCTTTTTTCAATATCCTCCCATTCGTCTGAGTCTTCACCAAATGCTCCAAAAAAGGATTCAATGGATCTTTTCTCATCTTTATTTTTATGCGTCATCTTACACCATATAAAATAGAAATATAAAATATAAAATATTTATGATCCTTATTATACTGATTTCAAAAAAGAGTAATTTGAGTGCATTAATGTTAAATATGCATGCAATTATTATTGTTATGATGGCATCAAATAACATTGTGATTGTAAATAGTCGAGGCATGATAACAATTCCTTCACAAATAAGAAAAAACAACAACATAAAACCCGGATCAAAAGTCGCAATTCTTAATATAGCAGGAACGATAACGCTTGTTCCAATTTTAAGCGAAGAAGAAATCCAGAATAATTTAATTCCTCATGAAATCATGATTAAAACCTATGAGGAGTCTAAAAACAGGGATTTGGAGATCGAGGAATAATGAAAAATATTTGCTTGGATACAGGTTTTTTATCAATTTATTATGATGAGAAATCAAAAGATAAGCAAAAGGTAATGAATTTAATGGAGAAAATCAAATCAGGTGAAATTATTGCACATGTTCTAAAACCTGTTCTTTCTGAACTTTTTTATCATATTTGTTTAATTCATGGAAATGATTTTGCATCATCTCGAATTGTAACTTTGATTAATACTTATCCTTTAAGACAAATTTCTTTAGATATTGATTTAATACTAACAACAGGTCAAATAAAATGTCAAGATCGGAAAAATTTGTCTTATATTGATTGTATGTCTATTGCTTATTGTTTAATCAAGAAAATTCCGTTTCATACCACAGAAAAATTGATTAAAAACATTCCAACACCTACGCTCAATAAATTGAAGGTTGTTACCTATAAATGGAGTTAAATATTTTTATTTGATTAACAACCTAATTTGAATATTCTTTTATTTAGTTCTTTGATTTCTGCTTGAGAAAGAAATAAATTTTCTTTAGGATCAGATTTTAGGATTTCAATTTCTTCTTTTGAATAAGGTCCAACAATATATGGGAGAATTCTTTCATGCATGTTATAAACCTCCATTATTACTAAACTAATTATAATATTTATACATAATTGAAATAAGTTTTTTTCATTGATGGTAAATGAGAACCAATTAGAATTTGATATATCAAAGTAAAATTGAAAATTCCGAATCTTTTATTTGAATTTTGAACTTATCGTAGAGTTTGGATAAAATTTCCTTCATATTTGCAGTTTGTCTTTGATTTTCCAAAATTTTTATGGTCCTGTAGCCGAAATCATAAAGTGCTTCAACTATTTTTTCTTGATAATCAGTGAAATTTGTAGAAACAGAAATCATTTCTACAAAACCTTCCATTATCTTATTATATTTTTGCGAATTAAATAAATGTAGTGTTATATCGGCCCTTTCAGGCCTAAATGCTCCTTCTTCATTGTAATACGAACGTGAACTGCGTCTCGTGAAAGAAGGACGATAC
>JAUWPK010000021.1 GCA_030611625.1 Promethearchaeum sp.
GAAAATGACTCAAGATCAAGTTCTTTCAAAAATTGAAAACTTTGTCTCCATAGCAAAAAGTCAATTAACTAATGTTATTTTCTCTGCAGAAGACGCAACTCGAACCACATTGAATTTCCTCTTAAAATGTAATGCATTAGCAGTTAAATCAGGTGCAATTCGTATTAATATTCCAGATACAGTTGGAACAATTACTCCAAGGGCTTATGGTCATGTTATTAAAGAACACTATGAAAAACTACCCAAAAATATTAGAATATCTGCCCATTGTCATAACGATTTTGGACTTGCAGTGGCAAATACTATTGCTGCTTTTGAAAATGGGGCTTCAGAAGCACAAACTACGATTTTAGGATTAGGAGAAAGAGCAGGAAATGCTGCATTTGAAGAAACAGCCATGTCTCTCTATGCACTTTATGGATTAGAATCCAATATCCAATATAACAAAATTTATCCTACTGCAAAATTAGTCGAAAGATATTGCGGCGGGAAAGTATCTATTGGAAGGTTAACTCCTTTGATTGGAAAAAATGCGTTCAGTCATGAATCGGGAATTCATGCACATGCTATGATTCAGAATGCCCGAACCTATGAACCGATTTCGCCATCACTATTAGGAATTCCTCGGTCAGATTCAAAATCCGCTATTATAGCCCAATCTATTAAATTGGGAAAACACACGGGAAATCATGCTTTACATGCTAAGATTAACGCAGTGGGAATAAATCCAACCGACGAACAATTTTCCAATATACTTGCTAGTATTAAACGAATAGGAGACAAGGGTCATGAAATTGGAGAAGAAGATTTTCTGGCTATAGTTAAGGATATGATGGGTGAAATACCTGAGAAGGAAAAATATGTTATTTTAGAAGAATTAACCGTATTGACTGGATCTGTGACTCCCACAGCAACAGTAAGATTGAAAATTCGTAATAATGGTGATTTTACAGAGAAAATTGCATCTTCAATTGGAAATGGCCCCATTGATGCCAGTATTAATGCGATTGTCAAATGTTTTTCCAAAATGTCTAAAATAGTGTTGCTTTCATTTGATATTGAAGCAATTACTGGAGGAACCGATGCGTTGGGACATGTAACCATTGAAGTTATGGATATCGATACTAATATTATTGTTTCTTCTAACGCAACCCATGAAGACGTCGTAATGAGTTCGGTGCTGGCTATGATCAAAGCTTTAAACAAAATAGTGCAACAAAAAAATCTACATTAATCTTCATTAACTTTAAATGAGATTTTCTTTTTTAGATAATAACTCGCAAGGAGTAAGAAAAAATAATGTCTTCCGTAACCTTCCCACAAAATACCTCAATTTCTAAAATTACTAAGGTAGGGTTAGGACTCATTATTTCTATATTTTCTATTATTCTTATTATTATTATTTGCTAAGACAAATACTCTTTGCTGAAGATTTTTGCATTTCAATTTTTCGCAAAGGGTGATAATTTTATTTAGAGAATTTTAGAATTATAAAAAAAAAAAATCACAGGAAACCAAAATGGAATCACCAATGATACAGCTCTACGATACCACTTTACGAGATGGGTTACAGATGGCCGGAATAGCGCTTTCACAGAGAGATAAATTTACATTAGTTCAAATGCTGAAATTTCAGTTGAATATTGATCACATAGAAATTTATCCGTTTTCTAATCCAAAAGATCGTGAGTTGATTTCCTTGATTAAGTTGAAATCACCTGATCTTTTAGATTCGCTTATCGCCTTCGGATCTACACGTAATGTTAAAAATCTTCCTCAAAATGATCCCAACCTTTTATCTCTCACCAAATGCGGTCTTAAAAAGACGGTTATCTTTGGGAAATCTTGGACCTTACACCTAGATGTCATTCATGCCACTCAAGAAGAAAACTTACAGATGATTGCTGATTCTGTGACCTTTCTTAAAAATGCTGGTTTATCTGTGTTTTATGATGCTGAACATTTTTTTGATGGATATAAAGATGATCCTGATTATGCTATGAAAACTATTCAAACCGCAGAAAATGCTGGAGCAGATATGATAATCCTTTGCGATACAAATGGAGGGTGTATACCTTCCGATATAGAAAATATTGGACAAGTGGTTTTAGAACAAATAAATACACCTTTAGGTATCCATGCTCATAATGATTCTGGGTTAGCTGTTGCGAATTCTATAGTTTTTTCTCAACTTTGCTTAAAAGCGGGAAGAAAGTGCCAAATTCAAGGAACGCTAAATGGAATTGGTGAAAGATGTGGAAATACTAATCTTATAACATTAATTCCGATTCTAAAAATAAAATTGAACCAAAATATAATCCATGATGAAAATTTTGCGAATTTAACTTCTTTGGCAAATGTCGCTTATGAAATTTTCAACTTAAATCCGACCGCAAATTCTCCTTTTGTAGGAGCAAATGCTTTTTCACATAAAGGGGGAATGCACATTGCAGCGGTTCAGAAAAATCATAATTTATATGAGCATATTAATCCAGAAAAAGTGGGTAATAAGCGCCAATATCTTGTTAGTGAAATGGCAGGAAAGAGCGCTCTTTTACAAAAAATAATACAATTCGAGATCCCTATTGCTCGAAATGATCCTCTACTTGTTGAAATATTAAATAAAATTAAAAATAATGAATCTAAAGGGTACACTTATGAAGGAGCGGATGCTTCCCTTGAAATTTTAATCCGTAGTTTAATTGCTGATTCAAATCGCGATATTAATTTTTATCGCCAAAAATTTTTCGAAGTAGATTATTTCCGTGTTGTAATAGATGCTCGTAACTTATTTAATGACGATGACATTTCCATTTTTACAGATGCAAATATAAAGACATCCTTTACACAAGACAAAATAAAACATGATTTTCATACTGCTGACGGGGGAAATGGCCCTGTTAATGCATTAGATAATGCACTAAGGAAAGCTTTGATCAATTTTTATCCAATTTTGAATGAGATTGAACTTTCTGATTACAAAGTTCGAATTAGTAATGTTTATGATGCTGATCTAGGGACTGCTTCAAGAGTTCGAGTTCTTGTGGAAACAAAAGATGCTGATGGTCAGATTTGGAATACGGTGGGAGTTCATTCAAACATTATATTGGCATCTTTTATTGCGTTGGTAGATTCTTTTATCTACAAGTTGCTAAAAAATCAAGTTAATCCAGTTGAAAGTCAAAAATCTATTATTAATTATCAATCAATAAACAAGGAGTTGAACAATTATCAAAGGAACCAAAATTATAAAGAAAATATTGAAAGACACGGAGAATAATATAATCTTTGGATATCCGGGAGGAGCAATCATGCCCTTCTATGATGAAATTTATGAAGATCCAGATATTCGAAGTATATTAATGCGACATGAGCAAGCTGCGGGTCATGCTGCTGAGGGTTTTGCAGTAGCATCAGGTAAATTAGGAGTAGTAATGACTACAAGTGGACCCGGGGCGACGAATATTATAACAGCCCTAGCTAATGCTTTTTATGATAGTACTCCCTTACTTGCTTTTTCAGGACAAGTACCAACGAAATTGATTGGAAATGATGCGTTTCAAGAAGCAGATTTAATAGGCTCTACAATGGCTATTACTAAACATAATTATCTTGCTAAGAATGTAAATGATGTGGGTAGAATCTTTAAAGAAGCCATCCATATCGCAACTACTGGAAGACCTGGACCTGTATTTATAGACTTACCCAAAGATGTTCAATTAGCAGAATGTTCTTTGAAATCGCCCATCCCCTCAAAAATTAATCTTGTAGGATATAATCCCGTTTCATTTTCAAATGCTGTGAAACGCCAAGTAAAAATTGCTCTTAATATCATATCGGAAGCACAATATCCTGTCATTATTGCTGGTGGAGGAGTTCTTTTAGCAAATGCATTTCAAGAGTTAAAGCAATTTGTTGATACACTACGTATTCCAGTTGTTTACACGTTGAAAGGAAAAGGGGTTTTAAGTGATGATCACCAGAATGTACTCGGATTGATCGGTATGCACGGAAGAAAACGAGCAAATTTTGCTGTTTCTGAAGCGGACGTTGTTATTGCAATTGGTTGTCGTTTCAGTGATCGGATTACCGGAGATCTACAAAAATTTCCTGGGCAACAGAATTCAAAGATTATTCATATTGATATCGATGCAGCTGAAATCGGTAAAAATGTACCTGTCGATCTCCCAATAGTTTCAGATGCAAAACTTGCTTTAGAAGAATTTAATCGACAAATTCAGAAAAAGATTAAGGAAACACAAGAGTTTCCTATGAATTCCTGGTGGTACAAATTTATTAAAGAATTGAAAGAATCCTCTGGAATTCCTAACGTAACTACTTCAGGAAAAACTGGAAAAATCCTCCCCGAAAAAATAATGTATGAATTAAATGAAATATTGGAACCTGATGATATTGTTGTTAGTGAAGTGGGGCAAAATCAGATGTACTGTGGTCATTATTTGAACATACGAAAACCACGGACTTGGATCACTTCTGGAGGTTTAGGAACTATGGGATTTGGTTTTCCCGCTTCAATTGGTGCCAAGGTAGCTAAACCTGAATCAGAGGTTTGGTTAGTGGCAGGTGATGGATCTTTTCAAATGAATTTGGCTGAATTGGCAACTTTAAAGCAACACAACATTAAGATCAACATCATTATCTTGAATAATCAGTATTTGGGAATGGTTCGCCAATGGCAAGAATTATTTAATGAAAAAAGATATGCTGGAACATGTCTTCAATGTAAAAATGGAGAATATTGGCCCGATTTTGTGAAATTGGCCACAGCTTATGGCTTCAAAGGATTAAGGATTAATAAACCTTCTGAAGTGAGTATGGCTTTGAAAACATGTCGTTCCTCAAAGGAATCTTTCATCGTAGAGATGATGATTGAACCTGAATCAAATGCGCTCCCCATGTTACCTCCTGGAGGTGCCCTTAACACCTTTATCAGTCGAAAAAGAGAAAAAAAATCCATCTATGATTGGTATCGGAGACTTCCTAGGTCCGAAAGTGAAATTGCAGATTATAAAGTAGAAATTTCAAAAGAAGATGCTTTTTCTGTGTATTTTGAAAAAGAGGTGACCACTTAATGGTAATGGAATCAGTTTCCGAATATGTTATTGTCTTGCTCGTAGAAGACCATCCGGGTGTTACAATGAAAATTGCAGGAATGTTTGCCCGACGAGGGCACAATATGAAGAGCTTTACCGGAGCACAAAGTGAACAAAAAGGTTTATCCAAGATTGTGATAAAAACTGAAGGTACAAAAGAGCAGGTGGAACAAATTCAAAAACAAATGAATAAGCTTATCGAAGTTGTTAAGGTACAAGTTTTACAACCAGATAATTCTGTTATTCGGGAATTAGCTTTGATAAAATTACTGATTAAAGATGATCTAACACATCAAAAAATCTTATCAATGATAGAGATTTACCATGGGAAAGTCCTCGATGCTAATTTGAAACAAGTCACCTTGGAAATTGTTGGAAATTCAGAAAAAATTGATGCTTTTCTGGATATTATGCGCAATATGAATGTATTACGTGAAGTTTCACGTTCAGGAAATGTAGCTTTACTTCGAGGTACTGAATCAGTTTTTTTGCACTAAGACCTTTTTTTTTGAAAAAATGGAGAACAAATCGAAATGAAAATCTATAGAGAAAATGAAAGTAATTATGACTTTGTTAAGGATAAAGTCATCGCAGTTATTGGTTATGGCTCCCAAGGAGATGCTCAAGCAAATATGATGAAGGATTCTGGATTGAATGTAATATTAGGATCACGAGAGGGAGGTAATTCATGGCAAAAGGCAAAAGAAGATGGATTTGATGTTTATCCAATTCGTGATGCAACAAAAAAAGCAGATATCATTCATATCTTAATTCCAGACGAAATTCAGCAAAAAATCTATGAAAAAGATATAGCACCTTTTCTTTCTGAAGGAAAAGTATTATCTTTTTCCCATGGTTTTAATATTAGTTATAAACGAATTATTCCGCCAGATAATATTGATGTCATTATGATTGCACCCAAGTCTCCTGGTCCATCCGAAAGGAAGGTATATTTAGAGGGATTTGGAGTTCCTGCTTTATTAGCTGTCCATCAAGATTATTCCGGAAGCGCTAAACAAATAGGGTTAGGTATGGCTAAAGCAATGCATTTCACTCGTGCTGGAGTAATTGATTTAAACTCCTTAGAAGGAAGTAAAAAAAATATTGCACCCTTTGATAAAGAAACATTCACCGATTTATTTGGAGAGCAAAGTGTTCTTTGTGGTGGAGTTGCTGAATTAATTCAAGCGGGGTTTGAAGTAATGGTTGAAGCAGGATATCCTCCCGAGATGGCATATTTTGAAGTGTCTCACGAATTAAAGTTAATTACAGATCTCATTTATCAAGGTGGGATTGAACAAATGTATCAAAAAGTATCAAATACAGCAGAATATGGTGGAAGAACCCGAGGAAAAAAAGTGATTGATCGAAAGGTAGTTAAACCAGTAATGCGTAGTTTGTTAGAAGATATTGAATCCGGTAAATTTGCTAAAGAATGGATGGACGAAGCAGATTCAGGATTACCTGTATTATCGAAAATGCGCGAAAATGAGGGCTCAAATCAATTGCAAAAAGTGGGAGATACTCTTCGCAAATTATTTGAACATTAAAATTTTTTTTAATAATTAAAGGTAGATTACAATGAATTCAAATCGAATAAAAATTGGCATTGAAACAAGCCCTCATAGAGCATTATTAAGAGCAACTGGCTTGAAAGATGAAGATTTTGGGGATAAACCTTGGATTGGTGTAGCTAATTCCTATACAAATATCGTTCCTGGTCACATTCATCTAAACCAACTAACAGAACAGGTTATGAATGGAATCCGGGATGCCGGAGGAGTTCCTTTTGTCTGGGGTGTACCTGCGATTTGTGATGGATTAGCAATGGGAAAAGGTCACGGAATGAATTATTCCCTCCCTTCTCGAAACCATATAGCTGATAATGTCGAATTGATGGTTGGTGCTCATTCTTTTGATGGTTGGGTAGGGGTGACAAATTGTGATAAAATCACACCAGGGATGTTGATGGCTGTGGGAAGGATAAATTTACCATCAATAATAGTTACTGGAGGTCCTATGAAACCAGGGGAATTAGATAATCAAAAATTGGATGTCATTAGTTGTTTCGAAGCAGTTGGAGAGTATAATTGCAACCTTATTAAAAAAGATCAACTCAATAAGATAGAAATTTCATCTTGTCCAGGAGCAGGATCGTGCGCGGGATTATTTACTGCAAATAGTATGGCTTGTCTAACAGAAGTTCTGGGATTATCTTTAACTCGGTGTGGAACGATGCATGCAGTCGATTTGGAAAAATCAAAGTTAGCATATAAAACAGGGCAACAAATTGTTAAATTAGTTAAAAAAAATCTTCGACCACACGAATTTGTCACTCAAAAATCTTTTGAAAATGCGATTATGGTGGATATGTGCATAGGTGGATCTACAAATACTGTTCTCCACCTTCCAGCTATTGCCAAAGAATTTGATATTGATTTACCATTAGATCTATTTCAGAAATATTCCGATGAAATTCCAAACCTTATTAAAATTCGACCTTCAGGATCCCACACAATGAATGATTTCGATAAAAGTGGAGGCATTCCTGCAATTATGAAACGTATTCAAACCTTTTTAAATATTAATGAAAGAACTGTTGACTTAAAAACTGTTGCAGAGAATATCAAATCAGTTCATGGGATTAAAGATGATATAATTAGAACATTGGATCATTCTTATTCAGATCAAGGAGGATTATCAATTCTCTATGGAAATCTATGCCCAGAAGGTTCAGTAGTAAAAATTGCTGCAGTAGATCCAAAAATGATGATTCATACTGGACCCGCCCGTATATATAATTCGGAAAGTGAAGCAATTGATGCTATAATGCAAAATAAAATTGTTCCGGGTGATGTTATTGTGATTAGATATATGGGAAAGAAAGGTGCTCCAGGGATGCCCGAGATGCTTTCTCCCACTAGCCTTTTAGCGGGCATGGGATTGATCGATTCCGTGGCTTTAATTACCGATGGAAGGTTTTCAGGGGGGACTAGAGGCCCTTGTATTGGCCATGTATCACCAGAAGCATGGGAAAAAGGACCAATTACAGCAATAGAAGAAGGAGATCTAATAACAATTGATATAATAAAACGGAAGGTAGATCTTCAAATTGGACCTGAAGTCATCAGACAACGTTTAGAAAATATTAGAATTCCACAGAGAAAATTAAATGGCTTTCTTTCCAATTATGTTAAGTCATTGGATTGAATATTTCAGGTAAGAATAATGGGAAAAACTATAGCACAAAAAATATTTGATGCTCATCTAATAGATGATCGTTTCGGAGAAACAGTAATAATAAGCTTAGATCGTGTTTTTGCTCATGAGATTACAACTCCTCCCGCAATTAAAGATTTAGAGCGAAGAGGGTTAGATTCAGTTTTTAATCCTATCAAAATCAAAGCAGTGATTGATCACGTTACACCTTCAAAGGATTCTCTATCAGCGATTCAAGCACAAATTATGCGAAAATGGGCACAACGAAATCAAATAGAGGATTTTTTTGATATTGGGAGGAATGGGGTGTGTCATGCCTTGTTTCCTGAAAAAGGATTTGTTCGCCCAGGTTTTACAATAATTATGGGAGATAGTCATACATGTACTCATGGTGCCTTTGGTGCTTTCGCTTGTGGCACTGGAACAACAGCATTAGAAGTGGGTCTTCTAAAAGGAATTGCAGCATTCAAATATCCACAATGCATTAAAGTGGAATTAAATGGAAAATTGCAATTAGGAGTATACGCTAAAGATGTCATTTTGACACTAATTAAAAAATTAACAGTTAATGGAGCAACGGATTATGTTATTGAATTTGCAGGCGATGCTGTTCCAAGCTTATCAATGGAAGAACGAATGACCATTACGAACATGGTGGTCGAAGCAGGGGCAACAACAGGAATTTTTGCTCCAGATATACAAACTGTTAATTATTTATGGCCTTTTATTAAAAAGGATTATAATAATGATAAAAACGCTGCTTTGCATGATTACTCACAATGGATTGCTGATCCAGATGCAGAGTATTCAAAAGTGATAAAAATTGATATTTCTACTATTCAACCTCAAGTTACTATCCAATATAGACCAGATCAGGTCATTAATGCATGTGACGCTAAGATAAAAATAGATCAAGTTTACATCGGATCATGCACAAATGGAAGACTTTCAGATCTTCGAATAGCTGCTAGAATTCTTAAAGATAAAAAAATTGCACCCCATGTACGCGGTATCGTTGCACCTGCTACAACTGAAATATATAGAAACGCATTGAAGGAAGGTTTAATTGGTATATTCATGGATGCTGGCTTTGTGGTAACTGCAACCACTTGTGGTGCTTGTTTAGGAATGAGCAATGGGGTTCTCGCTCCTGGAGAAGTTGCTATCTCTACCACTAATAGAAATTTTAATGGAAGAATGGGTAAAGGGGGAATGGTCCATTTAGCCAGCCCAGCGACTGCTGCAGCATCAGCGATTGATGGTTTTATTACAGATCCCAAAAAATATTTGGAGATGAATTCATAATGGATAAAAATTTTAGTGGAAAAGCTTTTCTTCTGGATCGGAATAATATTAACACAGACGAAATTATACCTGCGAAATACTTAACCTATGTTGACAAATTGCCGCTAAAATCTCACTTGCTCGAAGATCTAAAATTGGAGAGTTTTGATCCAGAGAGTATTACGTGGGACGATTATAACGTTGTAATATCTCGATCTAATTTTGGGTGCGGATCTTCACGAGAAATGGCCGTGTGGGCTTTTGAGGTTAACGGAATCTCCACCCTAATTGCAAGTAACTTTGCGCGCATTTTTCGAGAAAATGCAGTTAATTCAGGCATATTACCAATAGAACTCGGGCCTGATAAAATCAATGAGATATTCTTGACATTTTCCAATACATTTGATATAGAAATTGAGATCGATCTAAAAATACAGACTCTCTCAATTAAGAATTCAAAGAATAAATTAGATATACCATTCAAAATTAACTCCTTTGATAAATCTGTAGTACTTCATGGAGGATTAATTAATTTTGCTATTGAGAATTACTAATTTTTTTAATTGATAGGTGATAAATATGAAAAAAAAAATTGCACTCGTGAAAGGAGATGGTATTGGTCCAGAAGTCGTGAATGAAGGAATAAAAATTCTGAGAACTATTGAAGAGCATACAGATTATGAATTTGAATTTAAAGAAGCACCTATGGGAGGGGAAATATGGAAAAAATGTGGAGAAAGTCTTCCACAATCATCATTTGAAATTATGAAACAAAGTGATACAATTTTATTTGGTGCTGTGGGTTTACCAGATATCCCTCAAGGGGTTGCTGAGAAAGCAATTTTAAGAGTTCGACAAGATTTAGATTTATATGTCAATCTTAGACCTGTTAAACTTTATCCTTCACTTCACGACATGTGCCCACTTAAAACCGAAATTGTTAAAAACGGGATTGATATTTCCATCTTTCGAGAAAATACAGAAAGTGTATACGCCCAAATCGGGGGTGTAGTAAATCAAGAAACAGCTGTCAATTCCATGGTGTATACTAGAAAAGGAGTATCTAGAATTATTGAATATGCCTTTGAATATTGTAAAAAAAATAATTTGGGAGAATTAATTTCTGTTGATAAAGCTAATGTCTTGGCTGTTAGCCAATTTTGGAGAAAAATATTTCAATCTATTGGTCAAAAATATCCGAAAATTAAGCAGACGAATTATTATGTAGATGCTTTTTGTCAATGGTTGATTCGTGATCCTTCTTCTATTCAAACAGTTGTCACAGAAAACATGTTTGGAGATATTGTTAGTGATGAAGCAGCATATCTCGTTGGGTCCTTAGGAATGGCTGCAAGCGGTAATATCAACCCTAATGGGGTTTCAATGTATGAACCCATCCATGGTTCTGCTCCTGATATCGCTGGACAAGGAATTGCAAATCCAATAGGAACGATCTTATCTGTAAAAATGATGTTTGAAGAATCATTTCAAGATGCACCAATTGGGAAATTTATAGATAAAGCTGTAGAATATTCTTTGGAATCAATGCGAACTACCGATATTTATTCTAAATTTGCTCAGAAAGATGTGAATATCAAACGTGTAAATTGTAAAGAAATGGGAAATGATGTTTTAAAACAATTGAAATCTATCCTCAAAAATTAATTTTTTTTTTTTTTATAAAATTATGAAAAACAGTTTAAATTAAATATTACTAGATAAATATATATTTTCGTGTCCCGTGATATAATTATGGATTTTTCATTTGATAAGGTTGCAGATACATTATATATCCGTCTTGAAGCGGGAGATGTAGAAGAATCAGATGAAATCGCACAGGGAATTATAATAGATTATTCTAAGGGGAAGAAAATATTAGGTATAGAAATTTTGAATTATTCCTCGCGAAATCTCAACCTAAATTATCTTATTGGATTAACAAATGATGAATTAATTCCGGCGATTGTTCAATGTCCATAATTTATACAAAACATGCATTAATGCGGATGAAGATAAGAAATATTTCAAATCTTCAAGTTGAACAAACAGTTAATGAAGCAAATCAAATTAATTTAGATAATTTTGGAAATAATATTGCTCAGAAACAATATGGTTCTTATTTAATTCGTGTAATATTCAAGGTTGAAAATTAAAATAAATTAATAATCACTGCCTACAAAACTTCAAAGATTTCGAAATATTTACCATAACAATCTTAATATTTTTATTGTTAAGAGCCAAGAGAGAGCAAAGTGGGCAGTTTAAGTATAATTATAAGACAAATATAGTATACTAATGTTATAGATACAGATAGAAATGAGTATTTTCTCATTTCTTTTTTAAACGTCTGATAGGTTAAATCTGATACCTTTTCTGATTTCGCCATATCGATAGTAAACAAGATAAAACTTGATGCTTGAGGAACGAAATTACCTCCCACAAGCACAGCGATATTTACTGCAATAATTAAAATGACTTGATCCACCGGATCTGTGAAGGTAACTAAAAATAAATTAGAGACTATCGCTATAAACGTTATTGCGGTCAAACTTTTAGAAACAAAACTTGAAAGTAAGCTACCAAAAATAACTATAATTGCTATAGCCAGGATCAAATTCCCCCCAATTAAATTACTTAAAACAGATTGAATCATCTCAATTGTTTTATTAATAGTCATACAGCCAATTAGAATGAATAATCCGCAATACAGAAAGAGCAAATTCCAATTAGCATTCTTCAATACATTGTTGAATTTGAGTTTTTCAACTATTAATGTAAATACTGTGATTAAGGTCACAACTAAGAAAGGGAGAATATTAAGCGCGATACAGATGAGCATTATTACTAAATATAATATAAGGCGATAAAATCGACCTTTATTAATAATTAATAACTCAGGGTCCATAATCACCATCAGAATTTGAACGTCCTTCTCAGATGGGGGAGGAAGTTTCTTAATATAGAATCTGTCTATTAATAATAAACTGGTTGCAAGTAAAATTATAAAAAGTATTGCAAAATATTTGAAATACCATCCCATATTCAAATTAAACCCTGAAGATATGATAATACTTACAGGAGTTGCAAATGGGGTTAATAAATTACCAATTAAAATCGAAACAGTTGTTCCCATGATAAATGGCTTTGCTTTAAATTTCAAAATTCTCGCAGTACGAAAAATGATTGGGTTTATAATGAGGGCAACTGATACATCCTCCATGATCCCCGATACTAAAGCACTAGCAATACATAATAAATAAAAGAGAAATCGAATATTAGCATGTGTTAAATGTATCAACTTGACAGTAAAAAATTCGAATATTTTGTTTTTGACAAGAATTTTAATAAAAATATCCATGAAAATAAGGAAGGTCAAAGTCTGGAGAGGAATGTATGCAAAAAAATCAGTTGATTCTGCATTGAAAACGAAACCGGTGAATACTGCTCCAATGATTGCAAATAAAACGATGAAAAGAGTGGCATCTATTTCTTCTTTTGAATAAACAAGGATTAAAGATAGAATCAAGATAACAATAAAAACTCGATTTATATCTTCAAACATTATTAATCAACCAATATTAAATCATATTTTAATTAGAACTTTGCCAAATTGCTTAGCTTCTCCTAAATACCTTTCAGCTTCTTGAAGATCTTCAAGTTTAAACACTTTATCAATAACGGGCGAGAATTTCTCGTTTAATACAAGCTTCATTACATCCTGAAATTCCTGATTATTGCTCATAGTTGAACCGAGTATCTTGAGTTGTTTCCAGAAAATGGCACTAATATTAAGATCTGTTTTAGGACCTGTCGTAGCACCGCAAGTTACCAATCTACCACCAGGTCGTAGCATTTTTAAACTAGTATTAAATGTTGCAGTTCCTACGCTATCAACCACCAGGTCAATACCATTTTTCTTTGTAAGTTCTTTAAACACTTCTTTAGCATATTTTGGATTTTGTTTGTAATTAATTACGTGATCTGCCCCGATTTCTTTAGCTTTGGTGACTTTTTCCTCAGAACTCGTTGTAACAATCGTAGTAGCATTGAAGTATTTTGCAATTTGTATTGCTGCTGTAGCCACTCCACCGCTAGCACCTTGAATTAGGACATATTCTCCAGATTTTATTTGGGCTTGGGTTACTAGCATCCTCCAAGCCGTTAGGAATGTTAGTGGTGCCGCTGCTGCTTTATCAAATGGGTAAGAATTTGGAATTTTAAGCACATTTCTTGAAGGAACACTAACATATTCTGCGTAAGTCCCATTTCGGTTTTCTCCTAAAATTGAGAATTTTGAACAGAAATTTTGCATTCCAGAAAGACAGTGTGAACATTGACCACAACCTATCCCGGGATTGATCAAAACCCGATCACCTACATGCAAATCAGTTATTACATCCGATCCAATCTCCTTTATTATTCCAGATCCATCGCTTCCTAATACATGAGGCATTTTTAAATTTAATCCAGGCCATCCCTTAACTACAAATAAATCCAAATGATTTAATGCTGCAAATTCAGTTTTAATTAAGACTTCTAAATTACCAAATATAGGATTGTCCACATCTCCTATTTTGATATTGTCAACAGAACCATGATTTTCTATGTATCCAGCTTTCATATTTCATACCTTCGAGTTTTACAATTTTAATTGTTTCCTTTTTGATGACAATATGAAAATGACACCTAAGAAGCAAAATCCAACAAAAATCAACAAATTATACCCTGGAACTTTCTTTTCTTCTTCAGGAGGTGTGTATTCTTCAACATTTTCTATGATTGATGGAATAAATTGATCTTCACTTGCAGTTATTGATATAAATTTTATCTCCTCATCAGTAAATGGAACTTCTACTTCCCCATTTTCATCGGTGTACCCTTTCCATAATAATTCAGAGCCTCGAACAGCAGTAACGCATATTCCCGAAATTGTTCCATTATCTGCATTTACTACATATTTCATTATTTCATTTGAATCCGAGGATAATTGAGTAATATCGAGTGCTTCTGGAATTGTCTGCCATAAATTCACTTCAGGATCTCCCAATAAATTAAATTGTTTTAAAACCTTCTGTTCCCAATCCTCAAAATAACCCTTATCATCATCTATTCCAATAAGTTCTCGATCGGCAACATAATCCGCTTTAGCATATGAAAAGGCTTTACCCGGTTGATTATATAAGAATAATTGTTCCCAAAATCGGACATTTAATCCATCTGAGTACCACCCTCCGTGTTCCCTCTCATCCCACTGATCCTCACCCCAAACAACTCTACTACCGGCAATGCATCCAATAGCAGCATTTTTTAGAAAATATTCAGATATACAATCAGAGGGACTATCAAAAGTTCCAGTCGAGCATCCGCCCAAATAATACATTCCTAATCGGTTATTCACTGGATCCAGAGTTATATCTGTCGTAATTAAAAGAGGACTCGATTTTTCATCAATTGCTTGCCCTGGGTCATTAGTATATGGATCTGCTGTATAATCAAATAAGCCATCACCATCATAATCTGTATCAAACACTGTCCGTACCATCCCTTGAGGCCATCCATGACCAACTATTACCCCAGTACTAAATCCGCTATTTATTTGCTCTTGCAAACCAGTAAAATTCAATGGGAGATCATAATTATATGATGAATTCTTAAGTCCATCATCTTCTGCCATTAGTAAACTTGTCCAATTATCGGGTAGTCGGTTTGCCAAGAAATTATTTGGTCTATTTGCATCACATTCCTCAAAATCAACCACACCATCATCGTCATAATCTGAATCAAAAACCAACATAGTCCCTGCATATAACGCGCTGGTCATCCATGGACCTACATCCGGATCTGTTTCATATTCGATTATATTTTGAACCAAATTCTCCATTTCCGAATTAATATTTGTGCATAAACGTCCAACATAAACTTCTGCAATATAATCTTTATCATCATCATCAGATCCCCACAAACCATCATCATTTGAATCCCAATCATGATCTAAGTCTGAATAATAGTAATCGCAGCTAACAGTGTCTCCATCACTTGGAAATTCAGGATAAATTTCTAAAGCGTAAGCTTCTCTGGTTGGAACCATATCAAAATCTCCTGCGAGCAATACCCAAGTAGTTTGATTATTAAGATAGAAATCATTTATACAATTTTTAATTTTCTCGGGCTCATCATCACCTGAGTAATCTGTTGTTATGTCATCCACATTCAATATTAACGTACGTAAACCTTTTTGGGATTTCCATTCTGCAAGAGGTTTGAGTGTTTCAGTCATATTTTCGCCCGTTATTATTAAATAGTCCACATTTTGTAAATCTTCAGCTGGAATCGACACATTCTTTTCTCCAACTACACGCAACACTTGATTTCCGCTTATTGCAAGAGGAAATAAAAGCAGAAATCCAATAAATAAAATAACATTAAAATGAAACTTTTTTTTCATATACTTGTTATTGATACTCCCAAAAATAAAGTTAACCTACTCTGTTTGACTTATAAAAAATTTCTGCTACCCAAATTTCATACCAATATATGCTCCCAACATAGTCTGAAGGATTGCATAAGGAATGAGAAAGAAGCTAAAAGTTAAAAAATATTTTGCTTCCTATTCAAAAACAGAAATAAAGTGTATTTTTATGGAATTAAACTCAATAAAATAGTTCCACGTGCAAAAATTCTTGTAAAACTTACATTTATCATTAAAAAGTGATAATAATACGAAAAAAACAACTAACTTCCAAAAATGTTAAATATATAAGAAATAGATATTTTTTCATGGCATTTTTTATTCAGTTAAAAAAAAATCGAATATTTTTATTTATAATTTTTCTCATCTTAACATTACCAATAACAACAGTCTTATTAAGGAGTAACCAAATAATTCTTACAAATAATAAGAGTTTAATGGAGGGATTTGAGCCACAAATTCCAAGAGAATCATATGTGTATTACGAAGACACGAATGATATTGCACGAAGCGTTTATGTGAGCGGAAATTATGCCTACGTGGCAGACGAGTTCAGTGGATTGGCGGTCATCGATATTTCAGACCCTACTAACCCAGCAACGCCCGTCTACAAGGACACGACTGGAATTGCAAGAAGAATTTATGTGAGTGGAGATTATGCATACATAGCAGATTTTCTAGGATTGACTATCATCGATATTTCCGACCCGACTAACCCAGGAACGCCCGTCTACAAAGAAACGTTTGGACATGCATATGATGTTTGTGTTAGTGGGAATTATGCCTACATAGCGGATGACTACGGATTGGCGGTCATCGATATCTCAGATCCAACCGACCCAGGAACACCTGTCTATGAAGACA
>JAUWPK010000218.1 GCA_030611625.1 Promethearchaeum sp.
AATGATCAAATCAACTGATGCAAGAGGCATATTTTTCATACCCGAAATACAATCACGATAATAAAGTTTCTCGTGGAGTTTGTTTTCTTTTGAGTAATACATATCATGAGCTTGTATATTGGACCAATCAGGTTCTGGATGAAAGAAGAATTCGGCTAAATGAGGAATATATTTATTCTTTCTCCCAGTGATTTTTCTCGTTTTTTTTATTTTTCCCTTTTTTGGTTTTGCTACCATAATTATTTACCTATATGTATTAATTATATTAAAGATACAAGTTATATATAAGTGCTTCTCGTTGAAGCTGTTCAGAAAGCTCATAGCTTTGAGCTTTGAAGTAAAAAGCTATGTAGCTTGAATTTTGTAGATTACAGCTCGAAGTTTGAAATTCTTCACACAATTGTGAATTAAGACCATATCTAAGTAGTGATGGATAAATGGATATTTTTTACACCTTACAGAACATACCAAATTTCATGATCAATCTTAAATTCCAATTATTTTGATCTTCAATTGAAAAATTAGCGAAACGATATCCTAACGCTTACAATATTTATAGAAAGAGATTAAAAAAAGATTCTAATTTTTCTTCATAACTGCTTTTTTAATAAGAATCGCGATTGATACTCCAATAATTAAAATTCCTGCTCCAATTACAATCGGATTGCTAAAAAAAGTCTCTTTGCTGGAAAATTTCTCGATAAAACCTAATTCTGGATTATAAACTTCATAAATAAATTGTATTACAGTCCTTCCCGTTATTTCCAAACTATCGCGTGAAATATGTTCAAGGGTGTCTTCAGAAGTATGGTGATACGGCCAACCACAAGTCAAATCCCAAAATTTTATTATTAAGTCCAAAGTTGGGATTCCTTCTTTAGCAAATGGAACATGATCATCTTCAATTTTGTATTCGTTAGCATCTAATGGAAATGTAGAGTCATATTCCAGTAAATGTCCTATTTCAAAAACCCGTTGTCTAAGGTCATCACTATCATAACTCTCATGAATGAATTTAAGATTATCTCCACCAACCATATCTAATAAAATGAATGAATTGATTGAATTTAGGGATTGAGTATCTCTAAAATAAACATTTGGGTTGTTTTTCAAGTCATTTATCATCCATTTGCTTCCTTCACACCAATCCCATCCAGGTATTCCAGAATTTCCCTGATCTTCAGCATCAAAAAATACAAACCAAAAAGAAATATTCCAATTAATTTTTGATGTTGCTAATACACGTGCAATTTCCATCAACACAGCAACACCGCTACCCCCATCATTTGCACCTAATATTGGTGAATCACGTAAAGAATCATTTAAGTCTTTTTCCGCAATCGCTCTGGAATCATAATGAGCTGCAAATATTGCAATTTGAGACATATTTGGGTTTATACGGCTAATTATATTGCGACAAGGAATTTCGTTAACGGTAAAGTTATAGATTTCAGATTCTCCATAATTTTGCATTTGACTATTAATCCAATTTGCACATTCAAGATTTTCATTTGTGCCTGGTATTCTATATCCAAAATCCAATTGAGATTGAATATTGTTATAAGCAAATGTAGAATTATATTGATCCGCTAAAGTTGTGTTCAAACTAAATTGACTATTTATTGGTTTATACTCTTGTATTTGCAAAGTCGATTCACTTTGGGTTATTTTTATAATAGATGGGCTTAAACTGATAAAAAATAAATAACTAATGAGGAAAAACCTAATGAAATTTATCAATTTTTTCTCCATATTTAATTTTAAGAATATAATGCATTTTTTATTTATTACTTTGAAATCTTTCAAAAAGAAAAATTAGTAATTCCTCTCATCTAAGAATAAAATCTAAATAAAAATTAAAAAAAAGATAAATTAGAGTTAGGCCTATCATTTGGATTAGACACTACGCGGAGAATATTTATTAAAAAATTAATAAATGCACTGAATTAAATTCAATTTATTCTATGGCTAATTCGATCGAAAACCTAACTCTAATATAAATTTAGGAGTTAAAACATTTAAAACTATCTGTCATTTCCTTTCAGTAATGATGATATTGTGCAATAAATACGACCATGTATTTTACTACAGTGAGAATAAATATAAGTTTTTTCGATTAGAGAATCAATTTTAAAGAAAAAAATGATTAAGCCCGTATTTTTGGAAATTTTTTCTTCAATTTTAAGGATGAACCTTTCAAATAAACACCGACATCATTCTGAATTTATTAACGTGGCAATAATTTTTTTCAGAATATAAGAAAAAATCATAAATTTTCTTCGGTTAATATTATTTTCTATGCTAAATGATCATAGATTTATTAAACCCTCATAAAGTTTTGATGATAAGAATTCATTATTATTCAAATTTTATCGGTCAAATTTTAAGATTTTAATAAAAAATCTGTGATTCTTTACATATGAGATGATTTGGGAATTGTCAAATCTTCTAAAGGTATATGATAAATTAAATAATGCACTTAACAAAAACAATATTTTTCGATCAATTTAATGTTTGAATAATAATATTTATAGTGAATTTCATTTATATCGGGTTCTATCGAAAATTAAAAATGATAATCTAAGACCTCGTACTAAATGGGGAAAAAAAAATGGCAAAAATTTTCAATAATATTAATTTGGAAGAAATTTTTCCTTTTTGTTGGCTTAAAGTAAACTAAATTCATATTTTTTCAATAATCTTTAATTTTATCTTTCTTTCATTGAACTTAGAAGACGGGTTGATATTAAATGAGTAAAGAAGAAAGAGTATATTGCTTTTCAATGAAGCCGGATATTCATAATTTAGTTTATATAGGATTAATTTTGTTGGGTTTAATTGTCCTACCTAGCCTCCTAATTTTGGGTAATCTCTCTCAAATAATGATATTCATGTTTTTAGGTATTTTTTGTATTATAATTGGTATTTTATTCTGGAAAGTTGAAAAAAAATTTATTTTTTCTCCCATAACAGGAAATTTGACTATTAAATTAATTCGAATTAAAATAACATGGTATTCAAAGACGTTCTTAATTAAAGATTGTCTAAATTTTGATATTCAATTTCTCCCACTAAAGAATGCATCTTTTTTTATTCTACAACAAAATTCAAAAAAGCCGTATCGCATCCAATTCAAGGGATTAAATGATGAAATCAATTTGCATCTTGTTAATTTAAACAAAATGCTTTCCTCGGTAAAAAGTGCATATTTTCCATCATCTTCCATGGAAAAAATCCCTAATAATAAAGAAGAAATTATAGCCAGCGATAAGAAAAGAAAAATTACCAGGGATGCTGATCACAAAATCGTTCTATCGAGTAAATATTTTCTATTTGTACTGGTAATCATTCCACTTCTTCTTGTCTATGTGTCATATTTATTTTTTGGAACAGAATCGTCAGTAGAAACGTCATCTCCGACATTGCTGCTTACAGTCATATTGATATCGGTAAATTATATTGGTATTGTATATTTCATATTTTATAGCATTAGAGTCAAAGATCTTGAATCAGAACGAATTAATGAGATCTTAAGTGGTTATCAATTATTTACTCCCCCCAAATTTCTTCAAAAATTTTTAAATAATTTGAAAGTATTATATATAAAACTTGAACAAGTTTCTTTTTATCGAAAATTAAGGAAAGGATTAATTCTTGCAGGACTTATTCCAATAATCACATCACTCGTGTTTTTTTTCCTATCTTTCAGAAAATAAAAAAATGAATGAATATTGATTTTATAATGTCACATTTTTTTGACCCCCAAACTTCCATAGCTATAGATATCATTAAAAATTCCAAAAATATTGTTGCTTTTTGTGGAGCAGGTCTTAGTACTGAAAGCGGGATTCCGGATTTTCGCTCACCAGGAGGATTATGGAGTCAATATGATCCAGTGAAATACGCTGATTACAATGTATTTTTAAAAAACCCGGAATATTATTGGGAATTAGAAAGAAAATTAGGAAAAATTTTCCTTAAAGCAAAACCAAATAATGGACACAAATCATTGGTTAAGTTAGAAAAAAAAGGGAAGCTAAAAGCTATCATTACACAAAATATGGATAATCTCCAGCAATCTGCTGGTTCAAAAATTCCAATTATAGAATTGCACGGAAATGCACGTAAAGCCTACTGCATGGATTGCAAAAAACCAATATCACGTAATTTTATTAATAAAAATCTTAAAAAAAGTGAAGAAATTCCGGTTTGTCCTTATTGTGGTGGGAGAATTAAAACAGATGTTGTATTATTTAATGAACCTTTGGCTCAAGATATCATGAAAACTGCGATTTCTTGGGCAGAAAAATGTGATGTAATGTTAATCTTGGGGTCCTATTTAGCAGTTCATCCTGCAAATCAGATTCCTCTTATTGCAAAAAAAGCAGGTGCATCATTAATTTTTATTAATAAAGAACCAACACATTATGATAAATATGCAACATTGCGAATGCTAGGGGAAATAGGAAATTATTTGCCCTTAATCGTATCGGGTGTTTAATTTGGGTAAAAAAAAGAAAAAGAGTACTGGAAAAGTTGATGAACATTATTGGGATTCAATAGATTTACTAAGTGATAATGATAGAGACGAATATTATTCATCAAAAAGCTCAGATTCTAAAGCCACAAAGATGAAAAAGGAAGCATTACATGATGAAAAAAGTGATTTCCAAGGCAAATTAAGAAGAATCTTTTTCCCCGATGAATACAAAAAACCCCAAAAGAAAGAATACGAACCTAAAGATTATATATATATTCAAATGAAATTAAACATTGAAAAAATCTCTCCAGAGTTCTTAAAAGAATTAGAAGAATACCGTTTAAGTGGAATTTCAATTAGAAAGTGTGATAAAGATGATCTTCCAATTTTCGTTAAATTATATAATCGTTCATTCATGAGAGGGGCAGATCCATGGAGCCCTGCAACAACTGAACAGTTTAGGGAGATATTAAAGAACAAAACCACTGTAGTATTAATTGCATCAAAGTCAGGTGAAGATGTTGGATTTATAATAATCGATATAGAACGTGAAGATCGTGATCGAGATATAGGTTATATTGCGGGATTAGGGACCGATCCAAGATGGCAACGTCAAGGAATTGCGCGATATTTAGGGATTGCATCATGGGATTACTTTAGAAATAAATTCAGTTTTAAAGAACTACGATGTGAAGTCTACGAAAAAAATTTGCCTTCATACCAATTGATTAAAAGTCTTCATTTTGAAGAATATGGGAAAAAAACGTATAAATTTTAGGTGATCTGAATATTAAAGAATTTCTATCCTAATCAAGGTGTAAAAAAAAATTTAGATGTAAGAAAACCATCTCCAGAACCATTATTTTTTCATCAAAAACTCCCTGAATATAAAATATCCCCTTTAATTTCATTAAAAAAATTAGCAAATAATCTTAAAATTGGTAATATTTGGGTAAAAGATGAATCGAAACGTTTAGGACTTCCTGCTTTTAAAATTCTTGGTGCATCTTGGGCAGTATATCGTAAAATAGAAGATAAATTCAAAATATATTTTGAAAAATATGAAAATTTTTCAGATTTTAGGAAAAAAATTAAAAAATTACCTCCAATCACTTTGATAACCGCAACAGATGGAAACCATGGTCGCGCCATCGCTAGGATTGCTAAATTGTATGGTTGGAATGCAAAAATCTTCATGCCTGAAGGATCTAAAGAAGTAAGAATTAATGCAATAACCTCTGAAGGAGCGCAAGTTACTATTGTCAATGGAGATTATGACTTGGCTGTTAAAGAAGCTGCAAAATATGAATCCAAACTTAATTGAGTTATTCAAGATACGGCCTATGAGAATTATGAAAAAATACCCAAATGGATTATTGATGGATATTCTACTCTAGGTTGGGAAATTGAAAAACAGATATCTAATTCTAAAATAGATTTGATTTTAATTCAAATTGGAGTAGGGAGTTTAGCGTCAGCCATTATAGAATTCTATAAACACGAAAATTATATTGAAAGTCCAACAATTTTAGGAATCGAACCCTTTGGAGTAGCTTGTGCTAAGGAATCTATCAAAGCGGGAAAAATTATAACAATTAATGGTCCTTATAATTCCATTATGGCAGGAATGAACTGTGGTACTATTTCTAGCATATCTTGGCCAATGATTTTAGCTGGTATAGATGGTTTTATTGAAGTTAGCAATGATTTTGCGATTAAAGGAATGAAAATTTATGCAAATGATGGGATAATTTCTGGGGAAACGGGAGCTTCTGGATTGGGTGGACTTTTAGAACTCACAGAGCATGATAATGGAAAAGGATTTAGAAATCAATTCAATTTAAATGACAATAGCAATATTTTGATTTTTTCTACCGAAGGTGCCACAGATCTGGATTTTTACAAAAATTGCGTCAAAGAAAATCAAGAAGTGTGAGATTTCTTATAATGAATTTAAACGTTGAATCTCTTTAACACTATCAAAACCTGAATCAAATGAATATAAAAGTTTAATTTTTCTGTTTTTCATTATAACGACTATACTAGCGTCTGTGAAACTAAGACA
>JAUWPK010000303.1 GCA_030611625.1 Promethearchaeum sp.
TATAGTGCATAATTTACCATATTGACAAACCTCCTTATAATTAAGATAAGATAATTTATTTTTTTATTTTAAATTAACATATTTCGAACTCACTAACACTTAAAGAAAAAGTGTTTACGTGATTTTAAATTTTTGCGAAATTTAGAATTGGAATTCACGTTCTTATAGTGAGAACTTTCAACTATAACTTTAGTGAAAAATTCCTAATGGGTCTATCGCAACGATGGCATTTGCGATGATGGCATTCTTTTCAACAATTAATCCAATAAATGCAAGGGATATTTTCTCAACAGATGTATTTAAATTTCATTCATATTACCTTCAATTTGTGTTTGACATCAATCATATCTACCTCATATGAAATACTTCTAAATTCGGAAGATTTTTGGGCATTCCTTTCAAATTCTTGACAGAATCGGAAGGATAATCCCTCAAATTAATTATTATCAATGGTTCTGCATACATTTTCTTTCGATTGGATGTAACCCCCCTAATTGGATTTTCATACATTCTTTTTAAACCTGGGTGGTTATGGTCGTAATCCACGATTAATAACGATTTAGTTTCTTCGGTGACTTCATCCCAAATGTGTGCCGGATTCTTCAATTTTTGACTTTTCTGAGCCATTTCTAATAACCTAATCGAGCAGTGTTTTTTAAAGGTTCATAATACTAAAACTTTTTACTGTGATTCGAAATTACCTATAATTTTTCATTTTTTCAAATTTTTCTATAGAATGTGATAAATAGTTGCTGTAAATCATATTTTTGCTTGTATTTTTCATTTGATAAAAAGGTTAACTTTTGGTTAACAAAGATTTAAATAATTTCGAAGTAATAATAAGATAAGAAAAAAATATTTTCTATGAAAAAATGAAATATAATTTCAAACTTAAAAAAAAATTAGTGAATAAAAATGTCAGAAAAAAAAATTAAAAAAGAAAAGATCATCGGAATTGACTTAGGAACCAGTAATTCTGCTGCTGCTGTTATGATTGGGGGTAAACCCGAAATTATCCCAGCTGCTGAAGGTGTTTCAGTAGGCGGAAAAGCATTTCCAAGTTATGTAGCATTCTTAAAAGATGGAACGCGCTTAGTAGGAGAACCAGCACGAAGACAAGCTGTCTCAAATCCAGAGCACACCATTCGAAAAATTAAGCGAAAGATGGGATCCAACCATAAGATCACAATCGACAAGAAGACTTATACACCTGAAGACATCTCCGCAATGATCCTCCAAAAAATCAAAAAAGATAGCGAGGACTATATCGGTGAAGAAATTAAAAAAGCCGTAATTACAGTTCCCGCCTATTTTAATGATGCTCAACGAACAGCAACCAAAGATGCAGGAAGAATCGCAGGATTGGATGTAGTTAGAATTATAAACGAACCTACTGCTGCATGTCTTGCATATGGATTGGATAAAACCGAAGAAAAAAGTGCAAAAATCGTAGTTTTAGATTTAGGTGGAGGTACATTTGATGTAACAATCATGGAAATGGGTGAAGGTGTCTTTGAAGTGCTTTCTACACACGGTGATACCGCATTGGGTGGAACTGATATGGATGAAAATATCAAAGATTGGATTGTCAAAGAATTCAAACGTCAAACAGATGTAGATTTAACTAATGATCCACAACCAATGATGAGAATCATTGAAGCTGCTGAAAAGGCAAAAATTGACTTATCTTCCTCATTTTCAACAAGAATTAATCTACCGTTTATTGCAATGGGAAAAGATGGGCAACCTTTAAATCTTGATCTTGAATTAACTCGAGCTAAATTAGAAGACCTTATCCATCCTATCCTGGAAAGATTGTACTCCCCAATGGAAAAAGCCATGAAGGATTCAAAAATCTCGAAAAATCAGATTAATAAAATAATCATGGTCGGTGGGCCCAGCAGAATGCCTTCAGTTCAACAAGCATATGCAGATTTCTTTGGTAGAAAGCCTGAGAAAGGTGTTGATCCAATGGAATGTGTTGCTCAAGGTGCTTCTATTCAAGCAGCTGTTCTCAGCGGTGAAGTGGAAGATCTATTATTGTTAGATGTCACTCCTTTATCATTAAGCATTGAAACCCTTGGTGGAGTATCCACACCCTTGATCGAACGAAATACAACAATCCCAGTAGAACGCTCAAAGGTATTTTCAACAGCAAGTGACAATCAACCAAGCGTTGAAATTAATGTTTTACAAGGTGAACGCCCAATGGCTCAAGATAACATTAGCTTAGGACGATTTCATTTAGATGGAATTCCTCCTGCACCACGAGGCATGCCACAAATAGAAGTTAAATTCTCAATTGATGCTAACGGTATTGTTAGTGTAAATGCCAAAGATTTAGGAACCAAACGCGAACAATCCATAACAATTACAGGGCAATCCAAATTATCTGAAGAAGAAATTCAAAAGAAAATTAAGGATGCGGAACTTCATGCTGAAGAAGATAAAGTAGTAAGAGAAAAGATTGAAGCTCGAAATGAACTCTCAGGGATGGTATTCCAAGCTGAAAAATTGATGAAAGATAACGCCGATAAGGTTGAAGACTTAAAAGACGACTTAATCAAAGCAATCGATGAAGCAAAAGAATTAGATAAATCTGAGGATTTGAATAAAATCAAAGTAGCAAAAGATAAATTAGAAAAATTACTACACAAACTTGCCGAAAAGATCTATGCTCAAGGCGGAGCACCAGGTGGAGCACCAGGTGGCATGGGGGGTATGGGAGGAATGTCTCCAGAACAAGCCGCAGCATTTGCTCAGCAAGCAGCAGCCCAAGGTGGAAAGGGCGGAGCAGGATTTGGGAATATGGGTGGAGCTACATATGACTCTCCCGAAAAAGGCAAGAAAAAGAAAAAGAAAGTCGTTGATGTCGATTGGGAAGACGAATAATTCTTTCCTTTCAATCATCTTTAACTAAATTAATAATTTGATCTGAAAATTCAGAGAATGGGGAAAATTCAAAGCAATCTCAATTCTTTGGTTCCCTTTTTTTTTATTCAAAATTTAATGCAAAATTTCAAGTAAGTTGCATAATTTAAATAATCAATCTTCATATGATGCACAACCTATTATTAGGAATATAATATTATGGCGACAAAAAACAAGCGCGACTACTATGATGTCCTAGGAACAAACAAATCCGCTTCACAATCAGAGATAAAAAAAGCTTTTTATAAATTGGCAAAAACTCATCACCCTGATCGTGGAGGTGACGCAGAAAAATTCAAAAAAATTAATGAAGCCTATATGGTTCTCTCAAACCCTGATAAACGGGCGAAATATGATAGATTTGGTTTTTCAGGTATGGATTTCGGTGAAGGATTTTCAGGTGGAGGATTTTCATCATTTACAGATATTTTTGATATGTTTTTTGGTGGCGGGGGTGACATCTTCGGTGGTGGTAGAAGCGGTAGAAGGAGAAGGGTTGTTCATGGCGAAGATATTGAAGTAAAAGTTAAATTAAGCTTTAAAGAAGGAGTTTTTGGTATAAAGAAGGAGATCGAATACACTCGTAGTGAACCCTGTCATCAATGCGACGGACTAGGGGCACTTTCGCGAAATGATATTCGATCATGTCCAACATGTGGAGGTTCAGGTCAAGAAACTCGCACAGTTCGTTCGATTTTGGGATTGATGAGACAATCTGTAACATGTTCGCAATGTAATGGAACAGGAGAAATTATCAGAAAAGCTTGCCCAGTTTGTAGAGGAAAGAAAGTAGTTATAAAGAAAAATAAAACAACAGTCAATATTCCTGCTGGAGTCGACAGTAATATGCACCTAAAGGTTCAAGGCCATGGGCACATTCCAACCAAAGATGCAATTCCAGGAGATTTATATTTAAGGATTATGGTTAAGAAAGACCGTAGGTTTGAGCGGGATCATTATGATATCCATTCTATGGTTAAATGTAGTTTTATGCAAGTGATAAAAGGTTGCGAACTGACAATTGACACGATTGACGGCCCTACCAAAGTTAAAATTGCACCTGGAACAGAAGCTGAATCCCAATTACGTCTAAAGAATAAAGGCATACCGACTTTAGAATCTCGAGGGCAAAGAAGGGGAGATCACTTCATCACTGTAAAAGTTAAAATCCCGAAGTATTCAAGTTTAACCAAAGCGCAAAAAAATTTGATTGACGAATTAATTAAAATTAGTTAATCGTTCATTTTTAGTGATTATTCCGCAAATGCGACAAATGCCTGGCCATTAATTATCTTTTTAAGCTTTATTATTAAATCTGAATTTGCTGAGTAGAATATGTGCTTGCCAGACACCGATAAGAAGATTAAATTTCTTTTCTCTAATATCTTCAGATATTTTTGAACCGTATTGTAATGAAATTCGAGTATTTTAGTGATTCGAGAGATTGTTAACTGTTCTT
>JAUWPK010000222.1 GCA_030611625.1 Promethearchaeum sp.
ATGGCCTATGCTTGAGGATAAAAATTGGGAACTAAATCTTGATTTTCTTGAAAAACACATAAAACCAAATACCAAAGCAATAATAGTTAACACTCCAAATAATCCAACTGGCGCGCATTTTTCCAAAGAAAAATGGGAAAAATTAATTGAAATAGCGCGATCTCATAATCTAATTTTATTTTCCGATGAAGTATACCGATTTTTAGAATTAGATCCAATTGATCATCTAGTACCAGCTTGTGATTTATATGATAAGGCTATTTCTTTGGGAGTAATTTCTAAATCATTCGGATTGGCGGGATTACGAATTGGATGGATTGCAACACAAAATGATGAGATTCTTAAGCGTTTTAAGGAATTTAAGGATTTTACTACAATTTGTAATAGTGCTCCGAGTGAAAAACTTGCATTTATTGCCTTAAGGAACAAGGATAAAATATTGAAACGTAATTTATCAATAGTAAAATCAAATTTACAGTTATTAGACAAGTTTTTCTTAAAATATTGTAATATTTTCCAATGGGTTCGACCCAAAGCTGGTTCCATAGGGTTTATTCGACTAATTAACGGTGAGAACAGTGAAAAATTTAGTATGGATGTTGTAGAGAATTGTGGGGTTTTACTTGTACCCAGCACCTTATTTAATTATGGATCCTCACACATTAGGATAGGTTTTGGAAGAAAAAATCTACCTGTTGCACTAAAACAGTTAGATCTTTTCCTCGAAAAAAAAAAAAAAAATGAAAAATAAAAAAAATAATAATTATTCCAATTTAATTGGAACAGCATCGGCCATTGGGTCTATTATCTTACCTGAGACAATCATTAGGCCATTTTTATAATCCGCTTTAACAGAGTCAGTTTCGATATTCCATGGAAAATATTGAGTCAAAGAGTACATTACTTCACCTCGATATGCTTTGAGATCGTATAGGTTTGGTAAGATTCTAAGTTTGATATCAGATTTTTCCACACCAGGTAAGTGAACTTCTAATGTCCATTCTTTATCTTCAGCATCAAAATTGAAATATCTTCTGGGTCTTATTCGATATTTTATTTCTTGATCAACTTCTTCTTGAATTGCTCCACTTTTTTTCTCTACTATGCTTTCGGTCACTTATTTCATCTCCTTAAATTTATACTGTAATTTCCCGAGCTCCATCAAATGGATCCCTAATATGGGCAGTAATTTTTAATAGCCCATTTTCATATTTTGCAGTAGTTTTTTCGGGTATAATTTTCTTTCCGAAACATTGGTTTGCTCCATATCCAATATGATTTCGATTTGCTTTTAGATGAAACCATGTGGGTAATACTTTCAATTCAATATCTTTTTTAGCTACTCCAGGTAGGCTAACTTCTATTTCAATAATTCGATTTTCATAGTCAATGCCCGATGTCATTTCAGGGAAAACTCTGTAGTAAATTTTATTTTCTTGATCTACTTCGCCATTTTCGTTATTTTTTAGATTTTTTGATTCAGATTCTACGATTGCCATTATTTTTTCACTTGTTTTTGTTTTTTTTGTTTTTATGTGATTAAAATTAAAAAAATTTGTTCTATTCAATTTTTACATTGAATGCGTGTTCAAGTGGTTTATAACGCTTGAGTTCAACTCGCAATAATCCTTCTTCATAGGTCGCTTTTGTTTCTTTAGTTTCAATTTCGATCCCTAAATCTAAATCCAAAGTATAGAGAATATCATCACGTTTAGCGCGAAGTGTAAAATAGTCCGTTAATGTTTTCATCTCTATATTTTCTTTTTTTACACCTGGTAGTGCGGCTTGAATCGTAATTTTTTCTTCATCACTCCATACTCCATAACGTGGTTTAATCCGGTATTTATATTCGGGTTTTTTGACTTGTTCAATTGATTTTTTCTCGGTTTCTGCTAATGCCATTTTTTTTCATTGTTTTTTAGACAACTTTTAGTTGCCATATTAATTATATCAAGGAAATCCACATATTTAAAGCTATCGCTTATGATCCAAAATTTGTTTTATAAAGAAAGGAATTTAATTGGAAGTGATCGAAGAAAATTTAAAAATTAAGAAATAAAAAATCAAAAATGAAAAAAAGGAGTTATCTCTTTAATTATATCTTATTTTTTTCTTTTGATTAAAGATATCAAAAGACCACCAAGAACTAATCCAATAGACGCCATAATTCCGGAAATTAACCAATCTTGTTGTAAAAATCTGTTAAGAAAATCTTCAGGATCATTATCCGCAGGAGTGTCAGAAATATTAAGAGAAGTGTAAATATTTTGGAATTTAGAAATAATATTTACAGAATTTCCTCCACCAGAATATTCAGTACTCCCTGCACAGTAAGTTTCTCCTTTTGCATTAGATATAGTGGAATACCACAAAGACTGAACATCACTTGAACCAAATCTCGCCATTGCAATTGAATTTAACTCAGACTTTCCTTCATTAAATTCATTATATGAGAGAAATAGTTCTTTTGAAACTTCATCACTACGGAAATAATCAAAATAACTATATCCGCCTATAATTAATCTACTACCATCAATTACATTAATTTCATGCAATCCAGATGCAGAATGTATAGCAGGAATAATCATTTCATAATCCCGATTTATTTCAGTGTCCCAGATAGTAAGATACCAATCTTCTTCATACATTAAAGCATTTTGTGAACCGTTTAGCGTTAAAATGTATATATTATCTTCATAAATATCGAAATCAATGAAATATTGAAAATATTCTACCGATGCATCTATTAGTTCTATTTGGGGATTAGTTATAATTTCATTGATTGGGAATAAATACATATATGTGTTTTGACTTCCGTCACCAGGTCCTGCAACAACCAGAGCAACAATTTTATCAAGGGATGGCCAATAACTCATTTTAGCACAAAATGCTCGATAGTAGGTATTTACATTAATTTCCCACAGGAAGCCATTTATTGATTTATCCCATGCACTTAATGAGAAGTCGTATTCACTTCCTGATGTATAATTGCTAACTGAGAAATAAAATTTATCATCATCTATTGGATCAGCAACGTTATTTCCATATGTATTTACAGAATCCCCAAAGTTTTTGTCATAAATTAAGTATTTTTCTATAAATTTCCCATCTTCTAATCCAAATTCATACACTAGTAGTTGGTACCCAACACCTGACTCATAAGATCTAACTAATATTAAAACATTTGAAAGATTATTTGTAAAAGCAATAACTTCCCCTGATTTTAAAGATAAAATTTCAAGATCTTCATTTGTTGTATTTATTGATGAAATCCAGAGAATAGCCCCATCTTCAGTTATTCTTGAAATATAACAATCTCATCCAGAAAATCCCCAGTGAATCTATGAGCAATAATATCAGTGGAATTGGGAATAAATTTTAAAGACTTTGTAACTCCCGTGGTGCTTTTTTCAATAATTGACCATTCTTCATTTTGAAATCTTGTTGGTTCTTCAAAACTGAATGTTATTGCCGTAACTTCATTTACTTGTGTTATGCAAAACATAAGAATTATTATCGTAGTTATTGACAAATATGAAACTTTTTTATTTATCATAATACATACTTTTCTTTTTAATTTAAATAACAAGCTGTCCATGAATTATTCAAAAAAAATTTTTTTTTATAATTGTTTAAAAATTGTTTGAACTTACACTTTTATTTTGGAGTAAACTAATAATATTTCATAGGAAAAATAAAAAATGGTTTCATCCAGAAAAAAAAAAAAATTACCATATATTGAGGTTTCTGTTGTGCAAACTCAGGGAGATAAAGCGGAAATTCTTCAAATTTTAGAGGATAAAGCAAAAATAACTAAAAATATAGATATTTCTATGAATAAAACCTCTGAAAATCCTATTCTTCGAATAGAATATCCCTCAGAAGAAATTTTACTTAAAGTTTACAAAAGAGACGAGTATGTCTACGAATCAGCAGTTAAATTAGTAAATTTGGGTGTAATTACGCCATCAAAAATTAAAAACGGATTAAAAAACGGATTAAATCATGATGATAATCTGTTTCTTATTTTAAAATATAAAACGAATTTCAAAGGTCCAATTCTAAAAAATTATAGTTTTACATATAAATTAGCCGAAATGCTTGGATTATCCATGAGTTATGAAGAAGTAGATGATGGATTTTTATTGTTTTATCAATCTCGAGAAGATTTTGAAGTTGGGAAAATTGATTTAACACAATTTAAAGAAGTGAAAAAACAACTAGAAGAAAGAAATGCTTGGCAGAAGGATTATGAGAAACTTTGGGATAAATAAGGCAAGCCAACTTTTTATATGTTCCTTGAAAGTAAACGAAAATTAAATTTTCTTTTTCTGATATACTCTAAATTACTGAACAAATATTTTCTGGGTTCAGGACTCTTTCCAAGAATTTCATGCGAATTGAGAAATGAATATTTCTGCACTTTATCAGATTTGTATTCTGAATAATTTCTAAAGGCACACAATATAACTGCTTCAAATTGATTATAAGAAAATAAAATATTTGTTGGGGAATTTAGATTTTGAATTATTTCTTTAGTTGTGGGTTTATCTGGTCGAAATCGAAAATGATAATAAACAAGTAGTTGAAAACCAATTAGATCTAAATTCGGAATAATAATTTTTTGCATTAAGCCATCATTGAGAAATTTCTGCCTCATTTTTGAAATTGTATTCCTGTTCAAAGAAATATCGGTAAGTTCGGCAATTTCTTTTATCGAATGATTTGGAAATTTAATTAATGCTACAAAAACAGCTTTCTCCTTTTGAGAAAGATTTACTAACTCATGATTTGAAAAGAACCAAGAATTTTTAGGGGTTTTTAGGGGATCTTGTTTATATAATTCACCATCCTGAATTGTTAAATCTTCGTTTTTAATTGAAAAGGATTGTGATAATAATCTGGAATAATCAAAAAAATTGTGAATCACAGAATAATTAATAGGAAAAATGATGTTTTCAGGGTTTTTTATAAGAATACCTAATTCACCCATCTTTTTCAGCCGGGTTTGAGTATTCTTAAAAAATTCACTGTAATTCTTGTTAAAGCTTATGGAAAATTCCTTTTCGGGATCACCGATCCGTAAAAAAACATCATCTGCCATCTTAATATCTTTTGAAATCGCGCTTTTTCGTTTATTTAAGGCGATTTTAAGGTTGTATTCAGCAAAATTTATGCACAAAAGCTCAAAACCTAAACGGTTTAAAATGGGTAGATATACAACTTGAAACATATTATGCTTCTCAAGTTGATTTCTACAGTAATTAACAGTTGAATCCTTCATTTTTAAATAGCGCGCGAGGAATTTATCGCTCTTGTTTGGATATTTAACTATACCGAACAAGACCCTTTCTTCATTTTTAGTTAATTTTGAATCATTTGACATTATAATTTTTTACCTATAGATTTTTATTTTTTTAATGAATTTTTTACTAAATTTTCAACAAAACCCTCTTCAGGAATTTCTGGAATAGTAATAAAACCATTTCCATCTTTGTTCTTTATCCATATTTTTGCTGTTTCGATAGCGTGTGGATTTCGTGCCCAAGCGCGTCTTGCAATACCACAATAAACATCCCAATCCAAAGCAGACTTAATAATTGTATCGACACGTTCACTTCCGTCTAATACCAATCCAAATCCTCCGTTTATAACCTTTCCAGTTCCAACTCCTCCACCATTGTGAAGCACAACCATCGTCATCCCCCTTGCTGCATTACCTGCCCAAGATTGATGAGCCATATCTGCCATAATATTACTACCGTCTTTGATATTGCTGGTTTCACGAAATGGGCTATCGGTTCCTGATACATCATGATGATCACGACCCAACATAACTGGACCAATCTCGTTATTATGAACCATTTCATTAAATTTAAGAGCAATTTTCACCCTTCCTTCACCATCTGCATACAGAATTCGCGCTTTGGTGCCAACAACCAATTTATTTTCCTTTGCGTCCCTCATCCAAACATAATTATCGCGATCTTGACCGCGTTTTATCGGTCGCTTCTCCCAAATCTCCTTGATTATATCGCGCGCCGCAAAATCGGTTTTATCCAAATCTTCATCTTTTCTACTTAAGCATACCCATCTGAATGGTCCGTAACCATAATCAAAACAAATCGGCCCTATTAAATCCTCAACATAGGAGGGAAAAATAAATCCATTCTTGGGATCATTTGATACTGCAATATCTTGTGCTCCGGCATCATATACTGCTTTTAAAAAGGAATTACCGTAATCCCAAAATTTAGTACCCCGATCTCGCATGATTTTGATGAGTTCAAATTGTTTGCGTAGCGATTTATTAACCATCTTTTTAAATTCATGAAAATCACTTTTTAATAATTCCCTACCATCTTCATAAGTTAAACTTGCAGGATAATAACCCCCCTCATATGCAG
>JAUWPK010000183.1 GCA_030611625.1 Promethearchaeum sp.
AAGTTGTGATGTTAAAGAAGATAATTGTTATCATGTGGTTATTGTTGGTGGTGGACCAGCAGCGGTATCTGCAGCAATTTATTGCCATCGATTTGATTTGAAGGTTTTAATGATTGGAGAAGAATATGGAGGAGCGATTTCCAAAACTTATCTTGTTGAAAATTATCCAGGATTTTTTGAGACATCTGGTTATGATTTTATGGAAGCTTTTCAGAAACATTATGAGTTTTTTAAAATTCCCTTAATTAATGATACAGTTACAGAGCTAAAACAAGAAGAAGAACATGGATTTGAAATTCATACCTCTGGAGGTTTACATTACAAAGCCTGTAGTGTAATTATAACAACTGGTACAAAGTACAGAAAAATGAATGTTCCCGGAGAAGATGAATTCCACGGAAGAGGCGTTTCCTATTGTGCTACTTGTGACGGCCCATTTTTCAGAGATAAAAATATTGTTGTTGTAGGGGGTTCTGATAGTGCTGCAGTTGAAGCACTTTTCTTATCTCGTTTCGGTAAAAAAGTTAGCATTGTTTATAGGCGCGAGAAAATACGCGCAGAACCAATAAATATCACTCGAGTTGAATGTAATGATAAAATCGAGGTTATAAATAATACAATTATAACAAAAATAAATGGTAAAGAGAAGGTAGAATCGGTTGAATTCGGAGATGGAACCATATTTCCGACTGATGCAGTTTTTATTGAGGTAGGATCAATCCCACAAGCGGATCTCGTTAAGGATATTGGTGTCAAATTGAATGAAAAGGGAGAAATTATTGTAGATAAATACGCTCAAACCAATGTTCCGGGATTGTTTGCAGCAGGGGATGTGACTGATATTCGTGAAAAACAAGTAATTACTGCTTGTGGACAGGCGGTTTCAGCATCATATTCTGTTAGAGATTTCTTAACTGAAAATTTCTGTTTAGATTAATATATCCCCCGTTTTTCATAATTGATTTTTTTTTTAGTGATTTTTTAGTCAAATTCAATTTTAGATGAATTAAGTAAAATTTTATATTCTTGTTCTATATTAGATGTAATTAGTGATTAGAACATGGATTATGTAAAACTCAGTAGAGGGGTCAAAAAAATATTCTCAAAAAATAAAGAGATTATTGTTGCTTATCTCTACGGATCCTCTTTAACATTTAGAGAGAGTAATGATATTGATATCGGTTTACTAGTGGAAAATAATTTTCAACCAGGAACTTTGTATGAAGCAAAACTAGGAGGAGATCTTGAAAAAATATTAAGAAAAATTTTTGGAATCTCAACACCAGTTGATTTACGAATCTTAAACAATTGTTCATTACGTTTTACTCAAAGTATATTAAAAAATGCTAAAATTTTATTTTCAAAAGATGAAATGAGAAGAATAGAATTTGAATCGTCTATTCTCAATCATTATTTAGATATGAAACCCCATTATGATTACTATGATAAAATGAGAAGAATTCGATATGCCAATAAATATTGAGATGATAAATGGAAAATTTGATATTATTGAGAGAAATTTAAAGTTCTTGGAAGAATATAAGCAAAAAACGGATAAAGATTTTTTAAATAACTTTAAAGATATCCAAGCGTTAAAATATTCTTTACTAGAGATGATTGAAGCATGTATAGATATCGCTTCCCATATAATTGCAAGTAATGGATATGAAAAAGCAGATACTTATTCAGAAATGTTTGAAATTCTTGGAAAATATAAGATAATCAGTAACAATTTAGCAACAAATCTATCAGCTATGGCAAGATTTAGAAATATTCTTGTGCATAGTTATGATAAAATTGAGAATATTAAGATATTAGAATTTGCAAAAAAGGAAACTTCTGATATTCAAAAATATATTAAAGAAATTTATGAATATACTGATAAAATCTGATTATAAACAACTCAACAGCATGAATTAACTGTAAAAAATAGGATAAAAATTAAAATTCCGAATGCTCTGTTCTTTTAATAATTTCATCTTGTAGATCTGTTCCCAAATTTATGAAATAATCACTATAACCGGCAACTCTAACGATCAAATTTCTGTATTGATCTGGATTAACTTGAGCTTCCCGTAATGTCTCAGCTGAAACTACATTGAATTGAACATGATGACCATCCATTTTAAAATAGGCTCTAATCAAATGGGCTAGTTTTTCAATACCTGTGTCATCTTTTAAAAATTGCGGTGTGAATTTTTGATTTAAAAGTGTCCCACCTGTTCGTAAATGGTCAATTTTTGCTGCAGATTTGATTACCGCTGATGGTCCATTAGTATCCATACCTTGTACTGGACTTATCCCTTCTGAAAGAGGCATATAAGCTTTACGACCGTCAGGAGTTGCTCCGACAACAGAACCAAAATAAATGTGAACGGTTGTAGGTAAGAGATTGATTCTGTGAGTCCCATTTTTAGTGTTCGGTCTACCATCGACGGCTTTGAAAACAATATTAAAGACATCTACCAGCAGACTATCCGCATAATCATCATCATTTCCGTATTTTGGTGTATTCTTAGTTAAATTTTTAAGGATCTCCTCATTTCCTTCAAAATTATCTCCTAAAATCTCTAAAAGCTTATCCCAAGAAAGAAATTTTTTATCATAGATTTGATATTTTATCGAACTAAGATAATCTGTAATCGAGCCCATTCCCACAATTTGAATGTAATTTGTATTATACTTAGCACCTCCATCATTATAATCCTTTCCTTTGGCGATGCAGTCATCAATTATAATGGACATAAAAACAGCAGGTAAATTTTGTGCCCAAAGTCGTTCTATCATCATATTTCCCTTTATTTTAATATCAATAAAGTAATTTACTTGCTTTTCAAAGGCTGCGAAAAATTCTTGAAATGTAATAAAACTACGAGGATCTCCGGTTTCTAAACCAATTTGTTTTCCTGTTCGAGGATCAGAACCGTTATTTAATGTAACTTCCAATATTTTAACTAAATTAAAATATCCAGTGAGAATATATGCTTCCTTTCCAAAAGCTCCCACTTCAACACAACCACTTGCACCACCGTTTCGTGCGTCAATAATATCCTTTCCTTGTCGTGTCAATTCTTGAATAATTGCATCTGTGTTAAAAATAGAAGGTTGTCCAAAACCAGTTTTTATAATATTCAGAGCGCGTTTTAAAAAGCGATCGGGTGTTTGTTTGCTTATTTGAACATTTGAACTTGGTTGAAGTATTCTCATCTCTTCAATAACATCTAATAGAATGTAAGAAAGCGGATTTACTGCATTGCTCCCATCTTCTTTTAAACCGCCTAGGTTTATGTTACAGAAATCTGTATAAGTATTAGATTCAGCAGCGGTTACTCCCACCTTAGGGGGCGCAGGTTGATTGTTAAATTTCACCCAGAAAGCTTCTAGCAATTCTTTTGCTTCATCTTCAGTAAGGAGGCTTCTATCAAGATCTTTTTGATAAAAAGGATAAAGATGTTGGTCTAATCTACCAGGATTGAATGAATCCCAAGTGCTTAACTCCATAATAACCCCAAGATGAACAAACCAATAATGTTGCAGTGCTTCCCACATCGTGCGAGGTGCATGGGCAGGAACATAATCGCATATTTCGGCAATCTTTTCCAGTTCATTTTTTCGCATTTCAGATTTTTCTATTTCTGCTAATTGCTTAGCTTTTTCAGAATGGCGCTTTGCATAGGTAATAATAGCGTCTGCAGCAATGTTCATTGCTCGTAGCTCTTCACGCTTATTAAATGCATCGGGATCATTGTAAAAATCTAAATTTGATATACTATTATGAATTTCTTGCTTAAATTCTAAAAATCCTTTTGTAAATATTTTTTTACCAGCAACTGTATGACCTGGAGCACGCTGTTCCATAAACTCGGTAAAAACACCCGCTTCATAAGCATCAATCCAATTTTTATCCACTTGGGCAAATATCTTTTCTCGAATTGAAATACTATTCCAATATGGAATTATGACTTCGCGAGTGTAATCCTTATCTTCATCAGATACCTTAAATGATATTTTCTGGCGCTTATTTAAAATATCTAAATCCTTTAAACTATGGCAGCATATTTCTGGATAAGTGGGAGTTGCTTTCGGTTCAGGCCCCCTTTCACCAACTATAAGTTCACCAGGATTTATACAAATTACTTTATTTTCCAAGAAATATTTAAAAGCATGAGCTCTGGCTACCGGAACTGAAAATTTCTGAGATGCCCCAGTTTTATAGAATTCTGTCATTAATTTTGCACGTTCTAAGGATAAATGTGGAATTACAGTTCTGCTTTGAGTTCTTAGTCTTTTTATACGTTCATTCATGATATTAACCACCTATTTTTACAGGAACATTTGTATCTTCAAATTTTAATTTTATTTTTTCCATCAATTCACTGGAAGGTTCATTAAAATTTTCCATTTTGTAAAGTAAATTTAGTTTAATGTATTTATTTTTCCCAATTTTATGAAAAGGTAAGAGATCAATACCTTGAATATTATTCAGACCAGATATAAAATCGCGCATCTTATTTAACTCATCATTATCATCGTTAATTCCTGGTATAATTGGAATCCTTATGATAATTTTACTACCGTTTTCAGAGAGCCAGATTAAATTTTTTAATATTTGCTGATTGGAAACTCCAGTATATTTCTCATGCTTCGTGCTGTCAATAAATTTTAAATCGTATAGAAAAAGATCGACATAATCCTGAATCTGTTTTAAAATTTCTTCAGTTGCATAACCTGATGTATCTAAAACCGTATGTATCTCATTATTCTTGCATAATTTTAATAGAGATAGGAGAAATTCGGGTTGACTTAAGGGTTCTCCACCGGAAAAAGAAACTCCACCCCCAGACTGATCATAAAATATAATTTCTTTTTCAATTTCTTTAAAAACATCACTTACGGAAACTTTTTTCCCAATAATCTCAATATTTTCTGAGTGTTTATCTTCATTTTTAGGATTTATGAAATTCTCGGGTTTAAAATTCTGACTTTCGGGATTATGGCACCACCAGCATATTAAAGGACAGCCTTTAAAAAAAATCGTTGTTCTTATCCCCGGACCATCATGAATTGCAAACTTCTTGATATCAAATATAATTCCCGAATTTGCAATCCCTAATTCCATCATATCTCATAAATCATTTTTAAATAATAAGTATGTCCATTAATAAATTAAATATAATGGGATTGAGGTTTAAGGTAAAAAAAAGAAATAAGAAAAAATTTGTGTTTAAATTACGTTTAAATATCCAAAACATCTCGGAATAGAGCCATAATGTTCTGAAACTTCATACCATCAGAAATTGCTCCATCAAGCTTTAATTCCCCTTTCATGAAGGCCGTATTTGAATCTACCGCACCAGAAACCATGCCAGCAGCACATTTTGCATCACATGTAAATGCCAAATCAACAGGTTTTAAAGTTCCATTCCCAGCAGAAAACTTTCCACCTTCAATTTTAATCCACATATGCTCACTTTCAGGCTTATCACTAATTACGAAAGAATATGTTTTAGTTAAATCTTCAAATTCATCTTGGAAATCTTCATCGGAGTTTGCAATACCTACAAGCAACTCCATGACTTCGGGAACTTCTTCCCAATTTAGCTCTTCAGCTTCTAGCTTAGAAAGATATTTTTCTTTAAGTTCTTCTATACCCATAATAAACAACTCACGTATTGTTACGTTACTTTTTTTGATTAAGAATATATAAACCTTTTTGAATGTTTTTTTAGAAATAAGTTAATCTTATTGTAAAATCGTTTATCAGTGAAAAATAAAGAGATATTCAAAAAACCGCATTGATTTTATTGAATTAGCTTCAATTAGAATTTAGGATTTAAATTTAATTTTATATTTCTTGACATATTTTATCGGATGATAATGTTCTTTAGCGTTCCTTAGATTAAGATCTCCCAAATCTTGCTCTCTATTAATATACTTAATTGAACTGTCTAATTTTTCATAAAATTGCTGTGCTACTGCTTGATATGCGCCATTAAACTCAGGATTTGCTTTTTCAACATGAACAACAATAGTATCTTTGTTTAACAACTCAGCAAGAGTATATGCGACTATAACTCCATCTACTTTGATAACCCCACCATCAAATTTTAGATCTTTCCAATTAGTAAATATTTCGTGGATTCCGAGGTTTTCTTCATTTAAACTCTCGTCATCATAGCAGGCTCGAATTCCACACCATTCATCTTGCATGTTTAATATTGAATCGATTAAGGATTCATCTAATTCCTCATAAGACCATTGATATTGTCTCTTAAAACGATTTAATTTTTTCCTAAAATTCGCATAAGGTTTCCCAGGCAAGGAAACAAGATCATTTCTATCGTAAACATAATCCCAATTGCCACGGTCTTCTAATATTTCGTGCTTTATTTCTGTTTGTTTTAATTTATCCAAATCCTTTTCGGGAAAGCGAATCAATTCTAATTTTAATTCCAATTTTTCTGAGATGTCGATTAAATATTCAAGTGCTACGGTTTTATTATCACCCATAGAAGATAATGCAGACAATACATTCGGTCGTTTAGCGGTAGTGGAAGTGAGAATTAGTTGATTTTCATGTATTGTCCAACGGAATTGATAATGATTTCGCCACATAAAAAGATTAGTAAAGGTAAATTCCGATATTTCGGGTTGATATTTATTAAGGTATGAATTAAAAATTGATCTGTCTTCCATTGTAATTGGCTTAAAATTGGGTGGTAGAATCGATCCCATATAATAATAATAACAAATTAAAATCATATAGTTTTCAATTATCATTTACAAGAATTTTGACCGAATTTACTTTAATTTGAAAGATTGATGAGAGATATTATTTTTTTTAAGTATTTTTATTTTTGAATTTATCTTTTTAGTTATAACGGAAATTTAACGTCCGAATAATAGAATAGAAATAACACCAATTAAAGCCAGAGCTAAAATAGCACCCCACATTTTTATTATCCCAACTTTTCTTTCACGGTAGAAATCAACTTCGCAATAAAAATGATGATGAATCCAGAAAGTATGATTTGAACAAATTGGAGAATGGCAGTGATAACATTCAATATCTGTTTTTTTACCGCATTTAAAGCATTTCTGCACTTTCATCTGATTTTGATCAGCCATATCTGTTTAGATAAACCTTGGTAACAATTTGAATTTTTTGACTATAGCATATCTGATATAATTTTACCCAATTTTGTGGGATAAAATCTCAAATTTTGAACTGATTCAATGTGCTTCATTACATTTTACAACAGAATAAGAATGGAAAAAGAATAAATGTGATTTTAATCTTTGCTAAATCAAACGTATTTATTTTGATTCCAAGAAATTTCTTGAAATCAGATATTTTTTTTTTGTAAGAATAGTTCTAAACTCGTTGAAAAACGAAAATCGGAGTATAAAAAAAAATGTTACTTGAAATAATCATAGAAGTATGGACTTTATGGTTAGTCCTCGCTTCTGCCATTGCAAGTTTTGTTGTTGCGTTCATCTTAAAAAAAAGAGTTGATGATGCAGATCCCGGTAATGAAGAAATGGT
>JAUWPK010000009.1 GCA_030611625.1 Promethearchaeum sp.
CTTTAACAAAAGAAGAATTTCCTGAGCTTGAACAGGGATTACAATCAGCAATCAATTTCTTAGAAGCGAATATTGATAATATTTTTAATGATATAAAGGAAAAATTTCCAGAAAATATTTGTTCTTCTATTAAATATTCTCAAGCACTTAAAACCCTTTTACTCTCACAATTTTATAACGCCGGTATCCCTATTGATAATAAATTTATTGATCCTAATAGAAGTCAATTACGAATTCGTCTTTTTGATTTGGTAAATCAACGATTTGGTGGTTATTGCCTTCCCGAGCAACATCAAGAAATATTTAACAATCTAAGTCAAGATTTAGATATACCTTCTTCTTCTTCTTTTTCTTTTTCTTCTTCTTCAAACTTAAAACAAAAAATTTTTTCAGACTACTCATCTAATTTAACTTTACAACGAAATCATCAAAGAGTTAAAAAAATACCCACAGTAAATGATGTCATCGATGCATTTAATGATGAATTACTCAAAGCTTTGTTGAAAAGATCAAACACTTTAGAAGTCATCTTTAAAAAACCTCTTTTAGGTAGTGAATATCGTAAAATATTTTATATAATCACCCGTTCAGGATTATATTGTGATTTCTATTATTCTAATTCTCTTTTCAAATCTCCCAAAATTCATAAAAACCTTAAACCATCTTCTACTTCTTCTTCTACTTCTTCTTCTACTTTTTCTTCCACTTCTTCTTCCACTTCCATCCCCACATCAATCTCTATCCCCAGTCTTCCTAATTCACAAATGATGCTTAAAGTAATAATCCCCGAAGAAATTGTAGCGCGTTCTCCTACTTTAATAAAAAATTTCCAACGTATTTTCTATTATCTTTGGAAAAATTATCAATCTCAATTAGTATGTATTCCAAAAGTAAAAATTCAACATCGAAAACGATCTATAGATGTGAGTTTAGATGCATTGAAACCTTGGTTTCCTATATCCAAAATTCTTGTTGAAGAAGAAGTCTCATTTGATTCAAAAACTGAAGAGTTATTTTTTCAAAAGATTACAGGCGTTTCCAATTTATTTAGTAGAGTAACCCGAGATGCTGAAATAATTTTAGTTCCTGAACCTGAAAAGGGGATCAATCATATTATGATTCCCGATTTCCAACTACATTATCACGGACAATCTTTATTCATTGAAATAATAGGATATTGGTCAAGTCAATATAAAGAACACAAATTACATCAACTTAACCATATCTCTTCAGAATGGCATAATCGGCTCTTACTAGTTATTGATGAAAAATTGAATTTTCCAAAAACATCTTTTCCAACATTTATATATCAAAAAAATCAATTTCCTCTTAAAGAGTTAGAAAAATCTATTAAAAAATGGGAAATTCCACAATATAAGAAAATTAAAAGCCAAATAATGCCTCATTTATCCTCCGATTTACAAGAAATGGTGGAAAGAAATAAAATCATTTCGTTATCAAAAATTCAACAAAAATTAGGTTTAGAGACAATTGAAGAAACCCGTTTTTTGCTTAAAGAGTGTTGGGATCCATTAAATCTTAATAATAACTTTACAAAACTCTCCCCCGCAATCATAGTTACAAATGAAAAAATCGAACAATGGTTTCAATGGATTGACACATTGTTTAAACAAAGATCATTTCGTCCTATCGCAAAAGATCGGTTATTAAATCAACTTCCAGATGATCTTCCACCTTCATTATTGGATAGTATCCTACCTTTAAGAAATTATAAGATAGATTATTCAAACCTTTTTAAAATAATGGTTCGACATGATACTTAATTGATAAATTACAAAGAAAACAGAAAACATTTTAAAATTTTAATTCTACTTTTATTACCTTCGAATAATGTTTTTGATTTTGTAAATAAAATTCTTCAGATATCGCTTTAATTTTTCTAGAAAAATCAGAAAGATGATGATAATCAAATTCGTCAACGAGAAAATCGCAAAAATTCTGCATGACCCTTATTACTGATTTGAAATAATATTTTGGTGATATATCATATAGGGGAAAGATTTTTAAAAATGTATTTTCTAAGATTTCCCAAGTCCATTCTGCAGGATGCAACTGATTAAAGTGATAAATTATGTTAGTAATAAAAAAAGGAATATGATTTCTTGTTTTCCATGTATATTTTGGAAGCGTGAGATATTCCATACTTGTAGGCCAATATGGTGCAATTTCAGAATCATAATAATCATTTGGATTTATTATAGCACTTTTTAGCAATTCAACGGAATTTTCATCAGAATCTTCTACAGAGCTTTCATAAAGATCAGCATGAAAGGGATGATAACCTATATATTCCTCATATGGAAAAGTTTCTCCCAATAATTGAAGTATATAATTCGGAAGAGAAATAATATCATAATACTCAGATTTTACTTCTATAAATTCTTCTTCAAGATTTTTGACAGTTTCTAGAAAGAAATTACTCTTTTTAAATCGATCTTGCGGTTTAAAACGCTCAAATACCCAAAATTCATCAATAAAATTAGCGGTTCGTACAGGATCACATAACGCAGCGTAATATAAATAGCGTTTAAATGGACGTAATAATTGATATGCACAAAAAGCCGCAGAAATGTTTAATTGTTGATCATTAGGAGAAAATAATATCAATTTTAAATTTAGAAGATATGCTGATTTAAAACAACCCATCATTTCAAGAGAAAGTGAAAGATCAAAGTAGTATTCAATATGAGCTTCATTAGGTGCGTATCTTAAACACTTCTCAAGTTCGGTGTAAATTAAAGTATTTTTTTTTTGCGGATTTGAAAAATTGTTAATTTCTCTAAGGACTTTTGATTTATAATAATAAACAAGTGGATTTTTTGGTTCTAAATTCTGCAATTTAACAAAATATTGTAGAAGCCCTTTATAATTTCCCAATTTCATTCTTTTATCAATAAATTTAGAAATCTTCCGAGCTTCGAGAGAATTTACTCGACTTTGCAATTTGGGAATTGGATTCATAAAAGACTTACTCTCATCTGCATTATTTGAAATCCGTTCAAGATCATTAAGAAATCGTTCAATGGGAATTTTTTTTGATATTATTGATGAAAAAGCTTCCGTATCATGATGAAATCTTGTTGTTGATTGGAAAGGAATAATTTCTTCAATGATTTTTTTGAAATTTAAAGCATTACTAAATTCTGTATCTGAAACGAAATCACGTAATATCTCCGTCATTATATCAATTATTTTATAATTAATATCAATATATTGCTCTTCATTTATAGAGTATTCATCAAGTAGGTTCTCAATACTTCTGGGTTGATTATATCCTAAGAGAAACATGCTAGAATAAAGAATAATTAAACGGATGATTGTTTCATTATTGTTTTTAACATTTTTCATTGTTTTTAAAATTTCAGCAGGTAATTCATGTAATTGGTTAAAATCTCTAACAATAATATTGATAACACCTAATTCTTCATAAGTACCATTAATAGTAATATGTAATATTGACGAAATAATGTTTTCAGGGGATAGATCATTTAATTCTTTTAGTAAATTAGAATATTCATTAAAGTCTTTTTGAATTAGAAGATTTATTGCTTCGAAAAATTTTATGTGAATATAGTTCTTATCGTATGTTTCTGAAGAAATCATTTTTCTTGTTAAAATATCGTTAATAATCTATAATAAGTAATATTGTTAGGGGATTAATGCATTCTGACAAAAAGCGACATTATTATTGGGTCTTAATTATGTGAATCGTATCTTATTTTCTATATTTAATCTAAATATGAAATATAAATTAATATTTTTTCCTTGGATTTGTCAATTTTTTTTTATAAATTGCGATTTGTTTATATTTATTTCCATATTTTTTGCGATTTGTTTGAATTAATAGTGAATTTCTAGAAGGTTTCTCCATAAGACCGGTAATTCCATATTTCTTCATGTATCGTTTTCGCTCAATCTTTATTTGTTGAATTAATTTTTTATTTCCATTTTTGATGGCTATAAATCTGAACATTCGATCTGAAAAGAGATTATTTCCATCAAAATTATTTATATCCATCAATTCTCTTCTTTGATTTGTCTCATCATTAATTACAGCAATACCATTTTTCTCAAAAACTCGAAATTGTGAGCGATTTTTTAAAAAAGCATGTTTACCGATGAAAATATGATATAAATTTGCAAGATCTTTCAAATTTTTGGAAATATTCTTAATTGGGTTATTATTAATACGCAAAACTTCCAATTTGGTTAAAGATTTTATTTGTGGAGGAATTTGCGAGATTTTATTGTCATCAAGATTTAATACTTCTAAATTTGGCAAGTTAAGGATTTGATCGGGAATTCTTTTCAAATTACTCTTAGTTATATGAAGTTGTTTTAAGGATTGTAATTGGTTCATATTCTCTGGAAATTCAAGAAGTTGAATTTTACTCAATTGGAGTTCGGTCAATTTTTTTAATTTTGTCAGAGATTCGGGTAATGTTAGAACATTACATTTATATAAATTAATATTTGTTAACTTAGGAAAGATACTCCATTCTATTTTATTTAAATCTATTTTTCCTCCAGTTAATGATAAATGCTCTAAATTTTTCCAATAATTGATTGCTGAAGGAAATTCTGTTAAGAAATGGTCTGTGATATGCACATTTTTCAATTTAGTTAAGGATTTCAATGAAAGGGGGATTATATCCACAGGCATAGATTCAATACTAATTTCTTCCAACTTCTTAAATTCACTGAACCATTCCGGAATTTTAGTGATATTGTTTTTAAAGAATGAGATCGTTTTTAACTTAGTGCATGCTCTTAGTTCTGAAGGAATTTCTTGTAAATTACAATCATGAAATTTTATTGATTTTAAAAAAGGTAATTTGAAGAGGGAAAGGGGAATTTTGGATGGAGGGATTTTTCCTAAAACAACCTGTTCAACATGTCCTTCTTTATTTACTGTATATGGAGCTTCGAACGAGTACAATATTGGAGGTTCTTCTTTTATAAAAACAATACTAAGAATATAATTAAATTCGTCTACAAATTTTTGTTCAATTTCGGTTGAAACGTTATACTCATTCATTGAAGAAAACATAGTAAAGACTTCATTGGATTGGATTAAAACTTTGATATTAAACAGTAATTAATCGACCAAAATTATCTGTTAAAAACGTTAATTTTACACTTATAGTTTCAAATTGAGTATTCTTCTTTATCAAGATCTAAAAGATTCCAATATTCTGCCACTTTGCTAATTGAAAAATTTTGTTTCCAAAATTCTTTCTTCAAATTTCTGCATCGAAAGTTTTTCTTCCAAAAATTATGAAACCAATAATTCCAATCCGTTGCCATTTGTATCCCAAACGCATTTTTCCGTATATTTGAGAGCCTTTTGGCGGTGAGAATTGCTTGAACGATTTTGTTATCTGGACGACAATCCGATTTATCATCCATCCATTCTGAAATAAGTGATTTAATCACATTTAAAATAATTGCCAAAGATTTCTGGGATAAAGATGAAAGATCATCATCCGGGGTAAGTAGTTTTAAGATTTTATCCCATTTTTGATCAAAAATTTCTTCATTTACTATGGAATTAATCGCTTGAGTAGTGATCCTTTTTGAGTTTTTTTTTAGTTTTTGGGGAGAAATGGTTTTTAAGTTATGATTCGATACTAAATTAGGTTTCTTTTGTGGATTCGATCCAGATTCTTCTGCTTTTTTATCTATTTCGTCATCTTTTTCTCCATCAATTGCTTCATCAATTGCTTCATCTAATGTTTCATCTTCATCAAATCTAAAACTTTGATTAATTCTATTAAGAGTAATTTCCGTTAGCGATAAATAGGTTTGATGCAGAATATCAGATAGGTTATTATTTTCGAGAATAATCGGGCTGGGTTCTATTTTCATTAATAATTCGGCATTTAGATTGGAGGGAGAAAAAGAGATAGAATTTACATAATTGGCTTTTTCACCTTGCCAAAAAAAATCAACTCCTTTTTCTAGGAGAGTGTTCTCCTTTTTAGATTGAATATTGGATAAATTTTGTGGAAAATTATTTAAGGGAGTGGATAAATCTATTGCTGCTTTTGTCCGTACTTCTCTTAACATCGCAATTAGGTCATCTTTTGATTTTCCTCGCAATTCAAAAATCAGAAATGGATCTTCATCAAATTTTTCTGCTAAAATATAATAAACAGCTGCAATGTGTTTACACGGATTCGCATAATCCGGACAGGAGCAATCTGTTTTTAAATCACTTCTTGAACTTGGGAATAGTTCAACATCTGCCTTAGTAAAAATTTTTTCAATATCCTGGGGCATTATACTGTTTAGAAGTTTGGAAGTATAAATTGCTTGGGATGCTAAAAGCTTAATTATTTCATTCCACTGGGATTTCAAGATTGCTTTTAATTTAATCTCAACTGTATATGGTTCCCGATAGGACCCTTGAACTTTCGCGATAACTTTACCATTCACAATGTCTAATGAAATTATTTGACCTTTACGAGCATATGTCTTTCCTCGAGTTAACCTTGCACCCATATTCAAGGATTTTAAATATGAGATCCATCTTTTGGACCACCACTGTTCACCAATATCACCCCGTTGCTTTGTTAACGATATACCATTTTCTACTTCAATTGGTGTCGTTTTTTTGTAATATTCATAATGATAGTAATTATTATACCTTCTTCCCAAATAGAATCCCCTTTTTTTTCGATTTTCTGTACTAATTCAATTATTTTGCTGAAACAGCCAGTTCTTTTCGATACGTAAATAATTCCTTGATTTTTTCATTATCCAATTCGGTAATCCATTTTTCATTGGATCCAATGATGCTTTCAGCTAATTTTTGTTTTTTTTCGATGATCTCATTAATTTTTTCTTCAATTGTGCCCATCGTAATAAATTTATAAACATTCACATTTTTTGTTTGACCGATGCGATAAGCTCGATCTGATGCTTGGTTTTCCACTGCGGGATTCCACCATCTATCAAAATGAAACACATGGTTGGCGTTTGTAAGGTTTATTCCAACACCACCTGCTTTTAAAGAAAGGATCATAATCTGTATTTCGGAATTTGGTTGTTGGAAAGCATGAATCATATTTTCCCGTTGAACTTTGGTGGTGGCACCGTATAGAAAAGGGATTTCGGTTTGTAACTCATTCTGTAAATATTTCTGTATTATTAATCCCATTTCTTTGAATTGAGTAAAAATTAATGCTTTTTCTTTCGAAAGAATAATTTCCTCGAGCATTTCTTTAGTTCTTTCTAATTTCAGAGATCTTCCCTTGATTTGACTTCGATCTTTTAAGAATTGAGCGGGGTGATTGCAAATTTGTTTTAATTTCATGATGCTGCTTAAAATTAGACCTTTTCTTTGAATTCCTTCTGAATCCGAGATTTTTTCCACCATTTCTTTCACAACTGCTTCGTATAGGGTGGCTTGCTCCGCTTTCAAATTGCAAAAAATGTTTGCTTCTATCTTTTCAGGGAGATCCTTAATGATATTTTTATCCGATTTCATTCGACGTAAAATAATTGGTTCGATTAATTTCTTTAGACGGTTTCGTTGATCTTGATTATTATACTTTTCAATGGGTAATGCGAACATTTTATGAAAGACTGTTCGTTTGTCTAAAAATCCAGGATTAAGAAAGTCCTCCAATGACCATAATTCTGATAGGCGATTTTCTATCGGAGTCCCGGATAAGGCGATTCGATGATTAGCAATTAATTTTTTAATTGCTTGAGTTTGAATGGAAGTTGGGTTTTTAATATTCTGCGATTCATCCAAAATGAGATTATCCCATGCAATTTTGATAAATAGATCTTGATCCCGCCGTATGAGTCCATACGTAGTGATAACAACATCATATTTCTGTATTCGATTTAGAAATTTATTTCCAATGAGCCGATCAGGACCATGATGTACCAATGTTTTTAAAGAAGGTGCAAATCTTACTATTTCTTTAGCCCAATTGGTAGCTACAGATAATGGACAGATGATGAGGGTTGTACCTCTATAGAATCCTGAGTCTAATTTTTCTATCTTTGGTTTTTTTTGTTTTTGATTTAGGTTTTTCATTTTTGCATTTTGTTTTTCTATCAGCAATAGAGCAATTATTTGAATGGTTTTCCCTAATCCCATGTCATCGGCTAAACAAGCACCAATTCCATATTTTCGTAAAAAAACTAACCATGAAACACCGATTTTCTGATAGGGTCGAAGTTTTCCCTTAAATGTCGAAGGTATTGCTATATTTTCAAGTTTTGGAGGTTCAATAAATCTTGCAACTAACTCTTCTAATCCGTCCACCCCTGTGAAATTTACTACGTGGAGATCGAATTTTGATTGTTTTTGACCAATTCCAATCTGGATTGCTTCTTGTAATGGCATTTCTCCTGTAAGGCTTTCAGTAGAGTTCCTTTGTTTCTTATTTTCCTCAAAGAATTTGACAATTTTCTTTAGATCTTCCGACTTTAATTCAAACCACTGACCCCGTATCTTTATTAAAGGAACTTTGAGACTGGATAATTTCTCAAATTCATTCTTTGAAAGTAATTTATCACCTAATGCAACTTTCCAATTAAATTCAACCAAATCATTAAAACCAAATATTCCCGAACTTATTTTAGGATTGGATCCTTGGGTGGATTTATTTTTTGTTTTTTTATTTGGTTTAATTGTGAGCGTCAATCCAAGATGATTTTGAGGCTTATTCCACCATACAGGGACAATGATACCAAACCCTTCCTGCTTCAGTAGACCTGCACTCTTCCGCAAAAATGTATATGCTTCATTTAGGGATAATGTTAATTCTGATGGATGAGCTTTAAGAAGGCTTTTCTCGATCTTTGGAAAAAGGTTAGAACTTTTCCCTAAATCGGATATTAACCTTTCTTGAGGGTTTTCAAATCGATGTTTTAGGAATGTGAATGTATTTGAGCGTGTTTTCCATATTTTTGAAGCCGGAACAAGAAGGGACAGATCTTTCTTTGCTTGTAAATAAAATTGTAGTTTCCAAAGGGTATTTTTTCTCCCATATTGATTCTCTGGTTCTTCTGGGGGAATTAACTTGAAACAAGTTCTAAAGCTGGAGTTTGTTTCAGTTTCTGAAGGTTGAAATTTCTCAAACCAATCGGTTAAGGATTGCACAAATTTTTGATTTTTACTGGTATGTGGGAATGCTTCAATAAAATCTGAAGATTGGGAAATGAGAGAATGGCCCCATTTTTTACTCAAAGCATCATTTTTGCGGGGGAGTCCTGTCTTAGTTGTAGCATTAAAAAAAAGCGAAGATAACATTGCTTTTTGAATCGTATGGCGGATATAAGTGTCCAACAAAGTGTTTACATAATGTAATGAAATCTCGAATGGTTTATATGATGTTTTATCCTGTAGAAATGATTTTGATTGACAAACAGGAGGCATATAAGAAGTTAATTGTTCAATTCGAGTTAAATTTTCATCAGACATGATCATTCTCCATTTTCCAGAATATCCACGGTTTTGTGAGTCATCTATGCTAAAATACGGAGAATATCCTTGTTTTAATATTATATTCAGTCCAAATTTTGATAATTCTTTCCAAAACAAAAAAGATGCACCAAAACGTAAGTCTGCTATAAATCTTCGATCATTGAATGTCAGTGAAAACTCAATAATCGTTGATAAAGGTATCCAGAGAACTGGGACTCTCCATTCTGAAATTTTAATTTGCTTTTGTAATTCCAGCTTTTGTATATCATCTTTTTTAGTTTTTTTATTTGTTGTCTTCTTCTTTGTTCTTTTTGTTATCCTTTTTGATTTCGCTTGTGAACTTATATAAAGAGAATATAATTCGTTTGCATGTAAACTTAAGCTTGGAGATATAAGGGGATGATTATTTTGGGTTGGAAGTTTGAGAAGGTGCCAATTTGACTTGTATTGATTGGACAAAAATTTCATCTCTTGGCCAGAATAGATCTTATTAGCAATCTGTAAAAGCTCGTTATGCTTGACAGCAAATGGATGGATCGATTCGATCTCAGAAAATTGATTTGGCTGAATATTCGTATTCGATTCTGCCCATAATCCAATTTTTTTTTTTAATGGTTCCCAAATGGAATGAACGACAATAATTTTTATCAGCTTCCTAAAATAATATTGGTTTTTTTTCATTTTATTAAAACCTACATATTTTGGGATTAATAACTTCAACTTATTTGACTATTCACTATTTTCAGAGTAATTATCTATTTTTTAATTACTGAAAAAGAGGAAAAGAAGAAATTTAACTTAGAATAAACGATAAACTATAATATTATATTGAAACTGAAAGTTTCTTTAGATATTGATAATATTCAATGAAGTTAGTTAATTAATTCAAAGTTGAATAATTTAAACTGCTTTTTTTATCATTCCCATGTATTTTTGTGACTTACATGATAGAAATATTGGTTTTATTTTTTAGGTCTTAAGCGTTCGAAGCGAAAATGTGTTTTCCGGTTGGTTCAAGAGCGAAATTATACATATAATAGTATGATATGTTCTTTTCTAACTCCGATCGAGTCAGCAATAAAAATCTATTGTTAAAAAGCGTCAAATTGGGATCTTAAAAAATCCATAAAAAAACAGATCAGAACAGATCATAGTTCATTTTGAAAATCAGTGAAATCTTTGAAAAGGTTAAAATTAGATGTGTTTGTGTCTATTTATAAACTAATGATCGAAAATATTTCCATTGAGCAAAAATTCACTTACACGATACAAAATGTTGTTGCTACAGTTGTTACAGAGATAGAAGAAACTGTTGATTTAAAAATAATAGCCAGCGCATATCCTGATGTAGAATATAATCCCGACCGTTTTCCTGGTTTAGTAATGCGTGTTATTAAACCGAAAGCAACAAGTCTTATCTTTTCGACCGGAAAAATGGTAATCACCGGAATGAAGAGTCCTACAGAAGCACCTGATGTTGTGAAGCAAATTATTGCCCGCGTGAAAAAATGCAAGATTTCCATGAAAAACCCGATTATTACGATTCAAAATTTTGTTGTGTCTGGTGATATTAAATGCGGAATAGATCTTAATAAAGCAACAATTGTTATGGATAACGTTATGTATGAGCCAGAAGTCTTTCCAGGATTGATTTTCCGAATGAAAAATCCAAAATCGGTGCTGTTACTGTTTTCGACTGGAAAAATTGTATGTACTGGAGTTAAGGATGAGGAAACTGTGAAACTCGTGTTTGAAAAACTTTATCGTGTTGTTCGTGAATATGGTGTGGATATGGATCCTTCAAAATTTGAAGAGTTTGAAGAAGATGAAGAAGAAATGTTGTTTTTATAGTAATGAAAACGATTTAGAGAATTAAAAGAATTAAAGATTTGAAAAAATTTAATGTATTAAGAATTTGGATTTTATAGAATTATAAAACAGAATAGAAAATAACTTATTTTTACAATCAAAATCCACAAAAAGAGAAAAAATTAGAAGGATTAGTGTATATTCTTAAATTAATGCCAGAAAAAATTTCCAGTGATAGTGATGAAAAATACACTTACACGATACAAAATGTTGTTGCTACAGTAATTGCAGAGATTAAAGAAAAAATCGATTTAAATATTATCGCAGGTAAATATCCCGATGTAGAATACAATCCAGAACGTTTTCCGGGATTAGTAATGCGAGTTATTAAACCGAAAGCAACAGGTCTTATTTTTTCAACCGGAAAAATGGTAATCACGGGAATGAAGAGACATACAGAAGCACCTTCAGTTGTGAATCAAATAATTGACCGGGTTAATAAATGTAAGATTGACATAAAAAACCCTGTTATTACGATTCAAAATTTTGTTGTGTCTGGTGATATTAAATGTGGGATAGATCTTAATAAAGCAACTATTGTTATGGATAATGTGATGTATGAGCCAGAAGTCTTTCCAGGATTGATTTATCGAATGAAAGAGCCAAAATCTGTGTTGTTACTGTTTTCAACTGGAAAGATCGTATGTACGGGTGTTAAAGACGAAGAAACTGTAAAACTCGTGTTTGATAAGCTTTATCGAGTTGTTCGTGAATATGAAGTGAATATGGATCCTTCAAAATTTGGAGAGTTTGAAGACTCTGAAAACGAGGAAGAAGAAATGTCGTTTTTTTAAAAAAAAAAAAAAAAATCTAGTTTTATCCTTTTTGCAATTTATTATATGCTTAGAATGATGAAGAAGGAGAGTTTATAAAAATCTAATACATGAATTCTTTTGTTAGCGAAGATTTTTAGCAAGAATTAGTCATATATCAATTATTAATCTATATTAAATAGTTAAAGGAATCAAAAATATGAGCGAACTAACATCAGTAAAAACTGCAATCAGACGTATTACATCAATTTTAGAAGAAATAAAGAGCAGTACAAAGGATCAAATACCCAAATTAACTAAATTCAATCCGAATTTATTGACTTTGGTTGAAAAATTTGAAAACGAGAAAAATACTAATGCAAAGAAGATTCAAACAAAAAACGATGAAATTGAGTCATTGAAAAATAAGGTGTCTCAAAATAATCGAGATATATTGAATTTGGAAGAAGGAAATAAGAATCTCACAGAGAATCGGCATGACCTAACGAAAAAAATAGAAGAATTGACTAATAATATCAGAGATCTCGAAAACCAAAATGAAACTAAAAAAGGTGAACTTTCAACCCGGGAACAACGTTTACAAGAATTAGAAGCAAATGTTAATCAAATGACCTCGGATCAAGAAAAATTTGAAGGAGAATTGAAAAAGCTTGAGATAAGTTTAACGGAAGATTATGATAAGAGGTTGAGATATGCAAATTCGTTCGAAAATCGTGTGAAGGCTATGAAATTATTAATTGAAAAAAATTACTTAAAAACACCACAAGTACAATTAATAGGCGCGCTGCAAGTCGGAACCGAACTTGATCTACAGAATATTTTAAAAGCATATGATATTAAAATGGAGGTTGCGACCAAAATACTTCGAAAAATAGTTGAACTCGGAGGTCCTGTTGAATTTAATGAAGCAGCAGGTAAAGTCACATTAAAAACGGAGGTTGACTTTAAATAATGTCAGCTGAAGAAATTCTAGCTCAAATCGAGCAATTTGAAACTGCTTTCGATACATATAACCAAAAAATGCAATCGAATATGAAAGAATTTTCTGAGAAACTCAGTTCCATTTGGAAAAATATTAAAATTCTTAAAGATGAAAATTCTTCCTTAGTTGAAACTATTAAAGAACAAGACGCAAATTTAATGACTCTTCGGACCGATTCTGAAAGTTTGGATAAAAAGATTCAAGAATTAAAAAATAGCAAAGATGAATTAACTTCAAAGTGCACCGAACATACCACAGAACTAGAAAGATTAACTAGTAAACAAAAAGAACCTGAATTTCAATTAATAAATTTAAATTCAAAGCTTTCTGAGGTAAATGATCGAATAAAAAATCGAGAATCTGAAAAAACCCAATTAGATCAGAAAAAAGTAGAAAATGCTCAAATTGAAGAACAAAAGAAAAAGGACTTTGATCAGAAACAACTAGAGATCGAAAAAAGAATTAACAATTTGAAAGAACAATACTTCTTTACCTCTTTTGTAATTGACAATTCAGATCAGGATTTGTTTGAAGTTGACATTATCGCAACAATACTTGAGAAAGGTAAGTGTAATTTGAATGAAATGAAAAAACAATTAGATTTAACCCCAATTATGGCGGTTAGAACAATTAAGCAACTTGCGGTTCATGGGATAATAGAGCTAAATGAAGATACAAATGAAATAGCTTTACCTTAATGGGTATTTCTTTTTAATCGATCGGAAATATCACACCAGGTAAATTTTTTTAGAAGAATTATTTTTAAAAAAAATTGTGCTTTTTTCCTGAATTTTATTCTATTTTTTCACCACAAACCGAACAGAATTTTGTGTTGGGATCTGAAATTGGAGAACCACAATAAGGGCACATGTCTTTGGGTCCTGGAGATTTTACAGTTGATGTATCTGGTTGCGTCGAATGTTGCCAATTTTCAATTTGAGGGTTTTGAACTGGAGGGCGTTGAACGGGACCACGGTTTCTTAGGGTGTTGGAATATTCAGTTTGAGAATTTCCACCCATGTTAAATGTGATCAATATTTCGTTAGCAGTTTTCAACATTCCCACAATTAATATTAAATTTCCTATGTTGGAAATGATCATTCCAGCATAATTTAGGGATGGGGAAGCAAACAATTGCAAAAATACTCCTAGTTTTACAATCAAACCAATTTTCATGATACGGATCGCGGATAACAATTGATTTATTTTATTATCATCAATAGCATGATTGGATAAAGATAATGCCCATTTTCCCAGGTAGAATGTTTCAGCAATTAATAAGGTTATTGTAACTAAATTAACAAATATTATAATTACTGGATTCATAAGGAATGCGGCTATTACATATGTAATTAAAACTAAAATTTCTAATTTAAAGATAGTTTGAAGAATATTACCAACAGCAGACTTTGATACTTTATTCAATTTAAAAACATAAATAAAATACCTAACAATTATAAAAATTCCCCCTCCACCACCAACAACAAGTACAAAGAATCCTAATAACATTATTGATCCTGCGTTTTCCATCATCTCTTCTTCAGTTAGTGTTAATAAACCCATCATAGACGATTGTAAAACAAAAACAAGAATTATTGAAAAAACCGTCCAAATCAATTTTGCAATAGCATAATATTTCATCGCCCTTCCGTAATTTGAGAGAGCATGTATTGAATTCTGATCTATATTTTCCATATTTGACATTTTTTTTTCTCCTACAAGTTTAGTATAATTTTGGTTATAGTATTTTCATAAAACAACGAGATAAAAACCTTTTCTTTCAAAGAATATTTAAGAAACAGATATTATAATTGAGGCATACTCGAATTCTTCCCGAAATAAGATAGCTTTTAAATTACGGCTTATTCGGGGTAAAATTCGATCAAAATGTTCCAGATCACACATTTTAAGTTTTCGACATACATCATCTGGATCAAGCATAAACGAGACTGCGCGATATTCCATTTGAATTCCTACTGGAAGTTCTTTCATTATAGTATATTATAGAAAATACTGCAAATAAATTTTTCATGTTGAGTTAGGTTTTTTCTTAAAGTATGATTTATTTTTATAACATATGGGTATGAATTTTAGCGATCTCCAACTTTCGCAGTTATTACAAAAAAAAATTCGGGCTGCTTTTTTGAAAATTGCACGTCCTTTAGAAATCGCACGATATGATTATCAATTCGAAAAAGGTTCTGCAAATAATGTTTTGAAAGAATTGAGTGCCTTTCAAAATCAAGATGGGGGTTTCGGGCATGGTCTTGAACCAGATTTTCATTTACCCGATTCTACTCCTATGGCTACTTCTGTGGGGTTACGAATATTAAACAATCTATCTTCATCAAAATTGCGGGATGAAATGATAGCAAAAGCGCTTCAATATTTAAGAGGTGTATTTTATTTAAATAGAGTGGGATGGTTTTCAGTAACTCCTGAAGTGAACGAGTTCCCCCATGCACCCTGGTGGACTTATGATATTTCCACAAAAATGACTCCAATTGATATGAGCTGGGGAAATCCATCGGCTGAACTTCTTGGGTATGCATATTCCTATCAAAATTTTATGCTCAATTGGCCTATTGATACATATATTGAGCATGCCCTTCAATATTTTGAACGTAAACCAGATTTTAAGAGTGAACATGAACTTTTTTGCTTTCTTCATTTATATCACCATCTCTCATCTGATTTACGTGTTCGTTTAGAAAAGAATTTGCAGAAAGGAATAAATGCTCTTGTCGTGATAGATAAAGAGAAGTGGTCTTCTTACGTGCCCCAGCCATTAGATTTTCTTATTTTTCCAGAAGATAATTTGTGGAGGATATCTGAAGAAAACATAAGGAAAAATTTACAGTTCTACATCACTTTATTTGAAAAAGAAACTTTAATATCTCCAAATTGGGAATGGTCATCATATCCTTCTCATTGGTCTTTGGCTAAAAAAGAATGGACGGGAGTTCTTACCTTGAAATATCTAAGAAGACTTCAAGATTTTGGCGTTATTTAAATTGGAAGAATAGAAAGTGATCTCTAAAAACATTTTTTCATACAATATATATATTACACAAATTTTCATTTTTTTGTGCATTATAATTCATATATTAATCTAGATTTGATTAATTTTCTTCTATTAGAATGCGAGTTTTTCCAGGATTTAGAGATTTAACAATCCTAAGTTTATATCCTTCTCTTGTGGCACCTTGTAAAAAGCGTTTTGAACGGAAATAATTTCGTAAAACTGTTCCGTGATAATAACCATGTACAATCTCCAGAAATTTATCTTCATTTACAACACATTCTTCAAGCGCATGAAATACTTCAATAATGGCTTCAGAAAGTTCAAATCCATGCAAATCGCACTCCAATTTCATTTTCCCCTTTAAATTGCGGAATTTCAATAAAAAAATAATTAAGTTACTAATATTTTAAACTACAAGATTTCCTAAAAGAATTAGTTTTTCATAGAAAGCTCAACTTTTCTACACAATCCTCAGATTTTTGGATATTTTTACATGAAAGGCTCAATATCAACAGGCAATCCTACTCTCATGAAAAATCGAGCAAAAGCTTGCGAGAGATGTTCCTTGTAGGGTGATAGTAAACGTAGTCTTTCCTCTTGCTTTTTTGAATATTCAATTAAATAATTTATGGGAACGCTAAATACATCCCGGAAATCTACAATTATATAGTCTAATTCAAAATTTTCTAAAGAACATTTATTCAAAAGGTGATAATTTGGTTGATTTCCCTTCCTGAGTTTTTCTTTATTCCTTTTAGAGTGGAACCAAGGGTTTTCTGATTCAATATCAGATAAAGACCAGAAGGGACATATTAGAACATTTTCTAATTTTTTATTAAATATATCACAAGATTGGCTCATGATGATAACATCATACTCCGAATAATTAGCAGTAATGACCTCTTTCTTGGTATCATGGAATGGTTGCAAAATTGGGCATGAAAATACAAAATCACCTTGACTTAATCCATCTTCCCTTCTAGCAATATTATACCATGGATATTCAACTAAATTTTTCATTTTTTTGACCTTCTTTAAAACTTAGGAGGTTATTAACTCCATTCTTCAGGATATAATCGTATTTTTGGTTTTTTTCGTGAGATTATTTTTACCTTGACTTGTTTTTTCTTAGGTTTTGGAGTACTTGGTTGTTGAGAAAAAATTTTATTCATAAAAAGAGGATCCTTGATCGCATTTTCAACAATTTTATCCAAAAGTTCAGATTGGTTAACCTTATAATTACGTTCAAGTAATAATTCTGCTTGGGTCTTTTCAATTCTTTCTTTTGTTTTTTTACTAACTTTTATTGATTGCATTTATATTACCTAGTAGAATAGTAGAAGTTTCCACTTAAACATTTTTCGAATTTTTTTGAAAGAATTATTGTAATTTAAAATTTCAAGATATACAAATTCTGAATTCATCTAATAAGGCATACGTATCAATTTAAACTTCGAGATCAATAAATAAAACCAGAATAACAAATTTTGAGAGAAAAAATCAAACCATAAGAAGAATCATCAGTGGATTAACTCTCTTTCATATTCAAATATATATAAGAACAAAATTTATATTCATTATACGATGGAATCTAAGAATTTTGATAATAATCCTAATAATGGTAAAATTAATGCATTTATTGGTACTAAAAAAAAAAGTTATAAAAAATCAATAATATTCGCTATTTCATTGATTTTAATTGGTGTTATTCTTGCAATTATCCTTGCAGTTAGTTTTGTAGGGGAAGATGGATATATTAGAGAAGATGCTCCAGGAGAATGGCTTTTTATTACATTAATTCCGATATTTCTTGGTGGCATGATTTTGTTTATAACTATAACTAAGATAAAGAAAGAAGCAGAATCTTATACAAATATTAGCAATTCAAGCGAAATATCTCCTGAACAATCAACTAGAGACCCTGGAAAATATTTAAAAACACTTAATAAAGCACAATATATTTTAATTATCTTAACAGTGATTTTCTTTGGTGTTCTTATATTATTAGTTGTATTGGGAAAATTATCATGGGTAGAATTTATTGATGCAATTTTGTGAAGTTATAGAGCACAAATTAACTTAAAAACCATAGTATGAGAGAGTTCAAAAACCGATTGAACGGCTATCGATCATGAAATTTTTTTAGGATATGATCTTTTTTTTCATAGATAAAAATGGATAAAGGAAAAAATGAACGATATTATCAATATAATAGAATTAGAGGAAAATGAGATAATTTTAGGCGTTTTTCAAGATAAATATTATTATAAATTTAGAATTGAGAATATTAATAAAAAATATCATAATTTAGAAGATATTCCCGATTCCTTTTTTCAGATAGATGATGAATATATATCCTATAGATTTACCCACGTTTTTACTAATAAGCGTTACATCGCCATTGGTTTAGAATTCTGGCAATTAAATGATCTTTATTGTAATGATAAAGATATACGTAGTAAGATAAAAATTGATAATTATATTTTAAGTATTCAAAAAGAGGATCTTCTTTCAATTAAAATAGATGTTGGAATTTTCAACCGCTCTATAAATTTGAGTTATATGGTTAAATTAAAATGCCTTTCAAATCTTGGACTTTATAATGAATTTAAAACATTTTTAATTGAGAAATGGGGGATTTCACCATCGGAATTTGAAATAAATGAAAAACAAACTTGTTCTGATATAGCAAAATTAATATTTTTTATAAATTTTTGTCAATTCTTTGTAGTAGGTTTTTACCTTGTAAAGTTTTCCTTGGAGTTTTTATCTGAAGAAGAAAATAATTTGCTTCTACAAATGAATATCTTCACTTTCCTTGCTTTTAGCTTGATAATTGGAACAATTATTATCTTGATTGGACAAAAAAAGAAGAATAAAATGTTAATGTCTGGAGGTTTGAGATCGATTATCCTGATATGGTATGTTTTGATTACGATTACATGGCTATTTTTTTCTAGAAATTTAAACACTTCAATAATTTTTATATTAGGAGTGTTTACAATAGTAGGTACACCATACGCTAGTGAAACTCGTCTATATGCTAAAAAAATAAGTGGATTTTCTAGTTTTGATTCATGGAAATTTTTATTTTCTGATTTATTTTCTCAAAATATTTTTAGAAAAACCAAAAAGTTAACAGTAAGAATGGAAGATATTACCGATTTAATCAAATTTGAAGCAGATGAAGTAATATTAGACTTTTTTCAAGATGAAAAGGCTAAAAAAATAAAGATTAAGTATATTCTCAAAAAATACCATAAAATTGAAGCATTTCCAAAATCGATATTTAAAATTGATAAAGAATTTATATCTTATAGAACAACTCATATTTTTACAAATAAACGTTATTATACCTTTGGGGTAAATTTCTGGCAAATATTTGAACTAAAATTGAGAGATAAAATAAAGATTGATAATTATATTTTAAGTATTGAAAAAGAAAATCTTCAAACTGTTGGAATCGATTTTGGATTCATGTCAGATTTGGGATTTTCAAATTCATCAATATATTTAAATCCCCTTGCTGACTTAAAATGTGTCACAAATAAGCACTATAATGCTGTAAAATCATTCTTAATTGAAAAATGGGATATTTTACCATCTGATTTTGAAAAAGAAGAAAAACGAAATAGAAAGAAATTCAAACGTTTAACTCTTACTAAACATATTATAGAAATTTTTTTGATATGGCTTCCGCTTTATATCATATTTAGCGACCTAGAAAATTATTATGAAAACATAGATTGGGTAATTCTTATCTGTATTTGTGCTTTTTACTCGATTTTTAGTACAATAATAGGATTATTAGGCCAAAAATATAGAATTTTAATTCGGATCATTCTTAGATCAAGTACTATCATTTGGTTGGTTCTTATTTTGTGTTTTATTATTATTTTTTAAATAGTTTCAATTAAAATGTGAAATTCAAGCATTAACATCTTCTTTTTTTTACGATTTCATATAAATAAATTGATTTCATGACATAAAGAAAATCCATGCACACAAACTTTGAACAGAAACCTTGGTTATTCAAATTCATCAAAAGGGTTAAATTTTTTTTCTTTATATGATTACAGTTTCAATGATGCGTATATTACAAAATTTTAAGAGATTTTGTAATTGCTTAAATTTAAATGTAATAGATAGTATAATGAATATAGCACGTTTCAGGTCTAGATGATGATGATGAAAACAAATCCCCCTTCTTTGTTAGTAAAAGTTTTCGTACAGTCATCTTTAGAAGAATTCTCTTGGCCTTGGCATTAGCTCTAGTTAGCAGAGACTAATTATTTAATTATAAGCTATCTAGAGCGTTCGGTTTTTGATATTAAATTTATTTATAATTCAAATTTAGTATTTCAATTTATAGATTTATGAGAAATAGTTGAATCTAGAAAATTATTGCATATTGATTAGTGGACTTTGAGATTATATAGAAAACGATTTTTTTTAACAAATAATAAAAAACAAAAACAGAAAAATATGAAGTGAAAAACATGGTTATAGAAGTAAAAAATAAACACACCCATCCAAACCAAGCAATTCAGCCAATGAGTAGATTACATAACAAAATTCTGCTTCCACTGAATAAAATACCGAAACAATGGTTGAATATCGCGCCATTTCTACCCGAAAAGCCCTATCCATGCTTACTCCCAAATGGAATGCCCGCAAGCCCAGAAATTATGAAGCAAATTTTCCCTACTGAATGTGTCAATCAGGCAATGTCAGAAGATGAATTCATTGATATTCCTAGAGAAGTTAGAGAAGCATTTGCATTGTGTAACAGACCCACACCTTTGGTGCGAGCATTCAGATTGGAGAAAGCATTAGATCTCGATAGTGATAGAATAAAAATATTCTATAAAGCAGAATATTTAAGTCCTACCGGTAGTCATAAAGGAAATACCGCAATTGCTCAAGCATATTATGCCAAAAAGGACAAAATAAAAGGATTAACGACAGAAACGGGGGCAGGTCAGTGGGGTAGTGCATTATCGATGGCCGGAACAATGATGGGCTTAGATGTGAAAGTATTCCAAGTTCGCGCGTCCTTTAATGATAAACCTGGAAGAAGGGTTCTAATGAATAATTTTGGTGCAGATTTAGTTCCTTCACCATCAAATCAAACAGAAGTTGGAAAAATGTTCTATAAAGAAAATCCAAATCATCCGGGAAGTTTAGGAATTGCAATTAGTGAAG
>JAUWPK010000284.1 GCA_030611625.1 Promethearchaeum sp.
AAAAGAAAAAGGAAAAGCTGAACTAGATTTAAAAGATGCGATAGATAAATTGGAAAGTATTGATGAAGAAATTAATTGCGTTGTCCTAGAAATTTATAAAGATCTGCAAGTTTCAAGAACTCCTAGATTAATTTTTACTTCCGTATTTAAAACACGATTATTCAAACAAATGGTTAAAGTTCTTCACGGATGGGAATTTAATGATAATCTTTTACTGTTAATAAAAGAAATTAGAGAGTCTCTTACACGAGAACGCGATTCGGTCCGTGTTAAAATGGACGAACAGGAAAATAATTTCCTAAAAAATCTACAATTAGTTTTTGTAATTGGGTTAGTAGCTCAACTTATTACTCTCTTTTATGCTGTGGAAGCATTTGATCCGATATATGGGAGCATATTTGTAGTAATTTCATTGATTATCTCGGTAGTAATTTTATGGTTTCTTAAAAAACTGCAATGACAAAAAATTGCTACTGAAAACGCTTTTTTATTCTATTTCATTTCTTTTGCACTAAACAAAAAAAAGAAATCATTCTATATAGCAATAATCCCAATCGGGATGATAACTATGAATTAAATCCATGATCTCTGCATATCCTTCAGAAGAATAATATTTTACTTGGCATTTACGGTCATTATTTTCAATAACATCAAAATGAATATGAGCGCTTTCTTGATTTTGTTCAACCCAGTCCCCCTCTTGAACACCTATCATGCTTTTTTGATTTTCCCAATCCGAATTATTAGTTGTCCAACTTTCAAAATTATAACCTATTTCTACCGTATTGTTGAACCTAATCCAGACTGTAACATAATACCGATTATCAATTCCCTCACCATTATCAGTATACACGATTTCAATAACTTTTCCTGGTGCAGCAGCTAATACAGCCGAATTATTATTGAAAAAATAATCAAATCCTTCATGAACAAAACCCCATGGACAATTATCAGTATTAGAATATGCCTCATTCACTGCATTAATATTAGATTGATTTTCATAAATAACATCCATATAATCAAGAACTGAATCGTCATATCTACCTTCATTATCGAATTTATTCAGAAAATTATCGTCATCAACATAGGGCATTTCAAATATTTTGGAAATCACAAATCCTGCAACTCCAACACTAATTATTAAAAAGATGATGAACACAAATTTAACTACTTTTTTCATATTACATCTTTGACTTAACGCTTTTTAAATCTTAGCTCTTATCTTTGCTTCTCATTCATTTTTAAGGTTAGATTCTTTCAGTATTTGTCAAATAGATAAACCCACCAGTTAAATTTAGTATCTTTATAATTTCCTTCCACCTTTGCAATTTGACTAAATCCAACAATTTCGTGCCATTTTGCTGAAGCAACATTATCCAAAGGAGTTTTTACAATGAAAGAGACAACTGGATCTGTGAAATTTTTTAGAGCATTTTGAAATATTAGTTTACCAATTCCATTTCTATGGTATTTAGGGTCCACAGCTATTTGATCAAGATAGATAAATTTTTTCTTTGAACCTGTTAAGAGATCTAAAATTTCGGGACGGTTTGCATCTATTTTATTTACGGAACTCCTAAATTTTCTAATATCCGATTTATTTAAATGAAAACTGGCAAAACCAATAATCTCATTGCTCTTATTCTTTGCAATGTATATATCAACTTCGGGATCTTCGATTAATCCTAAATAATAACTTTCAGGCACTTCCTTTCGCAAAAAACCATGTTCTTTCATGAGAGATTTTTCTTTAGGAGTTAACGATTTAACATCTTTCACTTCTATCAGGTTTTTTAGTAAAATTTTGTGAATGCCATAACTATCTTCTTTGTTTGCTTTAGAAACTAAAAATTGTTGGTCTTTGGTAATTTTTTTCTTCTCCATTTCTTTCTAATTAGATATTGTTATTTGATTCTATATTTCTTTCTTTACGAAAAAATCCAATATCCAATTCCTATATTCAAATAATTAATGATCAATCACATTCAAAAACCCAGAAAAATGCCCATCAAAACTTACTATATTTTTAATTTCATAATTTTGGCACAAGATAATATTACTGGCATCAATGAAACTAACAGGATCTCCAGGTACACTTATTTTTTTTTGAAGATTATAAATTGATTCTAACCAAGAATTTTCGATTGATAATAAATTTGCGATAGATAATGGACCTAAAAATAAATTTTTCATTTTTTCTAAAAGATCTAACCTTTTTCCTTTCGTTCAAATATTAATTAAAGTTAAGGCTTCATCAAGAATAACATTTGATGTGTGATTTTGTCTGTCATGGCTGTAATTGGTGTATTTTTAAGCCCTATAATAGATCTGGGTCTTTTGGTGATAATAGGGATAGCTTTCACAATTTTAGCACTAATCATCCTCATTTTGGAAATTATGATGCTTATCGGACTAAATAATGCGAAAAATGCGAGCCCTCACCCGAATTTAGTCAAAGCGTACTATTTTCTCTTGACTAATATACTTATTGGAGTAGTGGGGATATTTAATCGTGATCCGCTTTTTGAATTTGTTTTAGATGTTGCCAGTACTATTGTTGTCTTTTTCGCATATAAATCATTGGCAGAATATGTCGAAATTTATCGTAAAGAAGCCCCCCCATCACCCGAATTTCATTCAATTGCTGAAGGTATTAAGATGTACACGATTTCGGTATCGTTAACTTTAGGAATGCAAGTAGTGTCATTTTTCTTAAGTTTCATGTACAGTTCCGGTTTAACCATTGCAATGGTGATAATATCCTTTATAATTGTTATATATTCATTTATCGCCTCTTTTAAGATAGCCAATGGGATAATGGCAGTATTTGGACAATCCATTACACCCGGATCTCCATCCCCTTCGCAATCAATGTATGGCAATACGGCACCTCAATCTACTTCACACATACCAGATAATTCTTCAATGTATAGAATTCCCAATTCGGACCCTGCCACCACGATCCAACCGACCACTGCGGGAGAAAAATATTGCTCACAATGTGGAGCAATACTGGATCCTGTAGCAAAATTTTGTGGAGTATGCGGATATACCATCACACAATAATTTGTCAGAACTAAAGGAGATCGCCTTGAACTAATCTTTTTGCCACCATATTCACCCTACTTAAACCCAATTGAGAAATATTGGGCGTTAGTACGAAAAGAAGTGACACAATACCTGTTTTCCCACCTTTGATATGTTTTAAAGAGAAGTTGTAGAATCCTTAACGGGTGTAACACACAAATTAAAAAGTACACAACATGTATGATGCTTATCACACTTTACGACCGATTAGCTTCTCGGATTTATAGGGGGAATATTCCACAAAATTAATGACGATAGATTAAACTTAAACTATTTAAGTTTAGACAAACAGAAATACTTCGATGGAATATATTAAATTCTATAATCAATCGAAATCTTGGAATTTGTTTCAAGAAAATGAAATTGAGAAAGCATTAATTGAGATTAAAAATAAGAAATTTTCAAAATTTATTGAATACATTACCGAATTTCTTAAAATAAATATCATCATTAATAAAGATCAAAATTATAGTCTTGCAAAAGAAAAATTAGATTTATTAAAAAAAGAAGTCACTGAATCAAAAAATCCTATTCTTTATTATCATATTCTTATTTCTGATTGTGAAATTGAAAGACACATTGGAAAATTGGATATAGCCAGAGAAATATTAGAAAAAGTACAAAAGAAATTTAAAAAAATTCAAGATATTTACAAATTCGGAATAATATTAACACTTCGTAGTATGACTACAGTATGTTATAATCTAGGAGAATATTCACAAACAAGAAAATATTGCAAAATAGCTTTGAGTATGTTTTCTGAAAAAAAGAAATTTCTTCATATTTATCTCAGATTATTAAGTAATTTGGCGATTTCAACACAAGCTCAAGGAGATCTCATACAAGCTCATAAAATATTGAAAGAAGCATTTATTTTAGCAAAGAAAGAAAAAAAAATTCAAGTTTTAACAATTCTGGCTAATAATTTAGGTAGTTTATTAATAATTTTGGGTGAATATAAAAAAGCACGAGAGTATTTACTTATAGGTTTAGAAAAAGCAGAAGAATTACAATTTAATGAATTTATATGTTATTTCTATGAAAATTTGAGTGTTTTAAATTCTTTTCAAGGAAAACTTGAAGAAGCAGAAAAATATTTTTCAATTGGGCTTGAACTGAGCAAAAAGTATGCGAAATTTTTATATCCAACATTCCTCGCAGAAGAAGCAATGCATTATAGAAAGAAAGGAAATTATTTAAAAGCCCTTAATTTATTTGAAGATTCAATATCCCATTTTCGAAAAAATAAAATAGAAGATTACTATTTTATTGAAACTCTTTGTTTTTTGGCAGATTTATGTGGAATTATTAATAAATTTGCTGATGCTTACAAATATTTAGGGGAAGCAAGAACAATAGCAAAGAATATAGAAGGAATTTTCTCTAAATTATTAATTGAGTTAATAGTTGCACGAATTCATTTGAATAAGGGGGATTTTGAAAGTGCAGATTTTATCATTACAAATATTTTAGAACAATCTCACAAAGAAATTGATTTTCATTTTTTCATAGAATGCAAATTTTCAAAAATCGAAGTTCAAATTTTAAATTATCAAGAAAATGAAAATATGAAATCAATTGAAAAAGCAAAAGAAATACTAACTGAAATTATTTTGATAAGTAAAGAAAAAAATTTATTACCTGATTTAATCCGTGCTAAATTCCTTCAAGCATTACTAATTGCCACTGAACCT
>JAUWPK010000285.1 GCA_030611625.1 Promethearchaeum sp.
GTTTAAGATCTCGATGATTATTTTTTTCTGTTTTGGGGATAGATCTAATTAAAAATATATATCCTAGTAGAACCATCAAGGAGAATGGCGCGAGCATAACGAGCACGATTGTATAAAGTGGGATTCTTGTTAATACACTTGAAACAATTAAAACTGAAGATAATGGATAAATAAGGATAAAAACATGTCGAAACCATATATTTATTGCTACTTTTTTATTAACATTTAGTTCAGGATCAATTTGATCTACAATTGGAGCACTCATTAACGCGCCTCCAGCTACAGGAAGAAGCCCAAATAGGGCAGGTGATAGCATAAGAGCAAATTTTTTAGAAATATTTAATTTCTCTATGAGTTCCAGCATCATTTTCGATTCTTCCATTATGGCTCCTAAAATTGGTATAAGAGTCACAGCAATTGCGAGTAAAATTATGGAAGGATCTAAAAATACAATACCAAATACTGCAATAAGATTAACCTCTGCTAATAATCCAAATACAATGGCACCTAGGAGCAGCACTATTCCAAGTTCATATTTTGAGAAAACCAGAATGAGTATCAATATGATGATGAAACTTATAAAAGGGGGAATCACATTTGAGAAAGTTGGAAAAGTTATTTATTGTTTATTGTTTAAAATTTAAATTATATTATGTTAAAAATAACCGTTTTATATGAAAATCACATAAATCCAAATAATAATCTCTTGGAAATCGGACATGGTTTTTCTGCATATCTAGAATTTGAAGGAAAAAAAATTTTATTCGATACTGGCTGGCATGGATCAATTCTATTGAAAAACTGCGATTTACTTAATATATCATTGAAGGATTTAGACGCAATTATAATTTCTCATGCACACTGGGATCATATGGGAGGAATTACGCATGTTTTGGAGGTTACTGACAACCCCGATATATATGTCCCAGAAGAATTTTCAAAAGTACAACCAAAAGAATATGAAAAATACCTTAAAGAACCTTATGTTGAACGGGTTGAAAATTTTAAAGTTCTTGACCGTATTTCTAAAAATATCGCAAGTTCGGGAACCCACAAACCTCTAGGTGAACAAGCATTGTTAATTAAATATGGAGAAAAAGGTGAAATAATAATGATTGTTGGCTGTTCTCACCCTGGAATTGCACCTTTTATTGAAAGCTCAAGAAATTTTGGAGATGTCAAGACTATATTAGGGGGATTTCATGGATTTAAAGATGTAAATTATTTAATCAATAAAACGAATGTAAGAAATTTGTACATGGGGCATTGCACTCAATACATAGAAAAATTTAAGATCGAACCGACCCTAAAAACATCCAGCATATTTGTAGGCTATGAAATAACTCTTTAGGTAATCAAATACTCTTTATAATATGTCTCGCGTTTTTAAATGCCCCAAGTGTGGAAATGAGGAACGAAGGAAAATCAAAGAAGTTGAGGATAAAGCTCAGAAACCTTTATATTATTCAATGCAAGGATCCCCCGTATATCCTAAAAAACTAAAATGCGGAAAATGCAATCATGAATGGTCGAAAAAATAGTTACTAAAAACCATTTTTTTTAATTTATTTTAATTTTTTCTTGTTCAATAAACATTATTTAAGTATTAAATAACAAAGATGAATTAGTGTCTTTACAAGAAAAAGTTAGCGTTAAAACAAAATTAAATTTCTCATTTGGTTCTTTAGCAAATAACATTCTAAACGGATTTGTATTTTCAAATATCACCTTCTTTTACCATGAGAAACTTGCGATGGATTCCGAGTTACTGGCCATAGCTTGGCTAATTTTTGGAGTTTGGAACACAATTAATGATCCGATTGCATCTCATATAATAGATAACACACGGACTAAAATCGGGCGTAGAATTCCTTATATTCGCTATGGATCGTTTTTTTATGGACTTACATTTATTTTTTGCTGGTTCCCGATAGCAAAGCCTGGAAATCAAATGGGATTGTTTTGGAATTTTCTCGTTGTTCTCTTTCTTTTAGATACAATGTTTACGATTGTTGGTTGCTGTTTTTATTCACTACCAAATGAGATAGCGTTTTCAGGAAAAGAAAGAGCAAGTTTGGGATTGTATGGGGCAGTTGTGAATTTTACAAATGTTGTTATTGGTTTAGTTCTACCAATAATTCTTTTTACAGGAATTGAAGGAGTTCACCCTTATTTTGGAATAATAATGATCATTATGGGTATAATATGCGGGTTAATGCTGTTTATTACTTCTTTTGGAATAAAAGAGAATCTTTTTGCTCAGATACAACCTAAAGAAGGCTTTATTGAAGGCATTAGAACCACTTTTAAAAATAAACCCTTTTGGATTATGATGGTTTCGGCTTTTCTAACAACACTAATTTTTCCGATATTTAGTAGCGGAATATTATTTTATATAGATTATGTTGTAGAAGGTCAGAATTTAATCCCATTTATTTTAACATTTCTTGTAGGAATTGTTTTAGGTCTTTTCACAAGTCAAAAAATGATAAAAATCTGGTATTCAAGAAAAAGTTCGATTTTTAATTTCAGTATTATCGCTATTGGATTTATTTTACTCTTTTTTGTAGGTAGAAATGCTTATGTTGCCAGTATTCCTTTCTTATTTATTGGATTTGGATTTTCAGGGATTATGGTTGCATTAGTTGTATTAACAGGTGATGCTATCGATAATGATGAGATAATTACAGGAAAACGAAGAGAAGCGATCTATGGAGGGATAAATGCAATAGTTACTAAACCTGCAATATCCATTGCAAATTGGTTATTTTTGATTACACTTAAAGGATTTGGATTTATTTCACCAATAATTGAAGATGGAGTTGCAATAAAACAGTCTCAAATAGATAGTGCTCTAACGGGAATAATGTTTATTTTTTGTTTAATCCCTGCAATCGGATTGATTTTAAGTGCAATTTCATTGATACGGTTTCCTTTGGATGGTCCAGATTGGTTTGAAAAGAAGGAAGAAATATATAAACTACATCTACAAAAGGAAGAAGAATATTTGAATGAATTACAAAAAAAAACTATTATTGATTAGTCAAGATTTTTTGATATAAAAGAAAAAGGGTTTTCTCTTCCTTGCCGTTAAACATTTTTATATCTTCATATTCAGCAATATGAGTAAATCCCAATTCTTTCAAGGTTAGATACATCCAATCTTTTGAAAATGACGACCAATACATTGGCATATCTTCAAACCAAGTATCTCGTCCTTCATCACTATAATAAGTATAATCGATTAGTAAAACACCCCCATCAGTTAAAATCCTATATATATTCGTGAATAATTCTACATGATAAATACGAGGAAGATGCCGAATCGAAAACATCGAGATTATCCCAGAATAATTATTAGAGGGTTGGTTCTTACAAAACGAGAGCATTTCAGCGAGGATAAAGTAATTTTTCCACTGTGGAAACTCTTTTCGAGCAAGATTTATCTGTTCTAAAGAAAGATCAATTCCTATATATGATTTACCTGACTCTAAAATCTCTTTACCTATCGGAAACCCGCTCGCACATCCTAATTCAAGTATTTTTGATGAGTTCTGTGGGTGATTCAACCATTGTTTGAATAGAGGAATCTCTGCTTGTGTACCATCTTTTTGATCTCTATAAATCTTAGCCGCAATAGCATAACCTTTCCGAACATAATCAATCTCTTCATCCATAATATAAAATAGATAATAAATCTAATAAAACAATCGGGAATTTAGGTTATCATGAAAGAATATCATCCCTTACGGAGAAGTGAAAAAGCATTAAAAGACGAAAAAATAATTGCAAAGATGTTAAATGAACAACCCTATCTCACAATGGCTCTCTGTAATGATAATAATCCATATTTAGTAACTCTGAATTATGTTTATGATGCAAAAAAGGAGGTTTTTTATATACATTGCGCAAATTCAGGAAAAAAAATGATTATTTAATTAAAAATTCTAATGTTTGGGGACAGATTATGGAGGATGGAGGATATCTAAAAGGGGAATGTGATTACAAATACAGAACCGTTCATTTTAAAGGAAATTTTCAATTCATCGAAGATCTTATAGAAAAACGTCGAGCTTTGGAGTTAATGATCGATAAATTCGAAGAAGAACCCGAACCTGTTCGAGTGAAGTTCATTAACGAGAAAGCTTTGAAAAATGTAAATATTGGGAGAATACAAATTGAAAATATTACAGGTAAACAAGGCGGCATTATAAATTAAAGAAGGTCTTAACAAATTCGAAAAATTTAACCATTTTGGAAGTTTTTTATAACTTGGTATAGTATGCTTGAAAAATTTGTAAATGTTCGTAAAGAACAACCATTATTAGTTTTAACACCTGAAAACCTAAATTCTGAAGAATATCTTAAAATTATTGCTACTCTAAATGAAAAAAAGGTTATCAAAATCCAATTTACCAAAGAATGCACTTTAAATCAATCAGAAGAATTTTTAATCTCTTTGATCCAGAAAGAAATGCACGCTTATGTTCTCTCCATTAATAATTTGGAATTTATCATTTCAAATCAGCTAATTCCTGATCTAAATTTACCAAAAGATATACGTAGAATGAATGCAATAGTGTTTAAAGCACAAAACTTTCCTGTTTCATCAAGCCCTATAAAAAATGATCAAACTCTGAAAAAAAATAGAAAAACTTTTTCAAAAAAAGAAAAAAATCGCTACCATGGGAAACAAGAAAACCAGCCTCCTATAAAAAACGACGAACAAATTCCTAAAAGAGAAGAAGATAGACCAAAGAGAGACG
>JAUWPK010000193.1 GCA_030611625.1 Promethearchaeum sp.
CATAGGTTCCATGCGCTTGTCTTGGTATTATCCTAACGATACTAATTTGGAAGCATGTAATCGAGGGTTAACTAAATTATTTTTCAATGAAATGTTTAATAAAAGTTATTTTCAGCAAGGAAAAGCTCTATATGAATCCAAAATTGCATATGTAAATTCTGATTATTTCAAGAGTCGCGATGTTAATTTCAAATACTTTGAAATGGAGCGGAAATCTATTCTTTCCTATATGTTGTTAGGGGATCCATCTGTATACATTTATACAGATACAGCTCAATTATTTTCACCATTATTTCCCGTAAATATGGTTGCTTATGAAGGCAGTAAATACGTAATTCAAATAAAATCCGATTTGGGAACTCCTGCACCTAATGCAAAATTAACGCTGTGGTCCAATGATGGCTATTATAGAGCTTATAATTCAGATGAAGAAGGTAATATGGTTTTTACCCTTCCCTTGGGAAACCGCTCTTTTAATTATTCATTATCGGGTCATAACATGGTTTATAAAAAAGGTTCTTTTAATGTTGATATAGACAATAAGGCTCCAACGATCGAAGAATGCGAATATACTCCTTCTAACCCGAAAGCAGATGATTTAATTAACTTTAATACAATAATAAATGACAATGGGCTTGGAATTTGTTATGGTTATCTCATATTAAGCACAGATGATTTCAATAATTACACATATTATCAATTAACTCCAAAATATGTTGATTACCAATATGAAATTGGTTTAAAAATAGAAGATGGGGATTACCAATATGGAATTGTTGCTTTTGATTATATGGATAATTTTAATTCAACATTATACACTGAGATATTATTGATTTCTATTTCTCCAGCTACTCAAGAAATTTTAACAATTGGAATAAGTATTGCCCTATTTCTTTCAGTCATTGTTGTAACTGGGATAATTATATATTTTACAAAAAAAAATCGAGTTTTCGTTAGTAATATTATCAATATTTAACGATTTCGGACTATGCTACTTTATCTAATTAAAAAAACTTGATAGTTTTACCGTCCCTAAAATTTCTTCATAACTTATATCCAAAGCATCTAACACTTGCTCAAAGGCACTTCTAACCAATTCCTTATACTTTTTATAATCGATATCATTGATTTTTGCCTTATTAATTGGTTTTACTTTCTCTTGGGTACGAGTTTTTATATATGTAATAAACGACCCGGGTCCGAGATTTTTCTTTTCAGATTCTGACATCATATTTGCCACCCTTACATGTTGGGGAATGCTACTTTTATAATCTGATAGTTTTCTCTTTAAGACGATTGTGATACCATAATCTTCAATGTTAAAACCACCTTTTTCTTCAGTTTTTCCAATTAGACTATTTGTTCTTTTAATAATCTTAATTATTTTTTTCCTATTTGCATTAAAAGTTTCCATATCTACAATTTTTGTGAGAATCTTTTGGACTTCTTTGAACCTTATTTTAATGAAATTTGGTGTGTTATGTTTCTTGAACATCAATCCTTTTAAATCGACTTTTTGACCACCCATTCTTACTCCTATATAATTTTTTTTTCTACTAGATAAAGCTAAAAATTGGTAAGTTTTTTCTAATTCTAATTCTAAATCTAATTCTCTTGTAGACCATTGAATAAGTTCTTCAATCTGTTGCTTGGATGGATGAAGAAGAAAAACAGAATCAGTGTCCCCGTATAATACTTCAACATTCATTGATTTCGCTTTATCAATTGTTTGTTGAATTGAAAACCTGCTAATTGCAGTAGTTGCTTCGGCAACTGGGCGATAATATAATGGGAAAGCAGTGCTTCCGAAGACTCCATAGGCTCCATTAATGAACACCTTTAATGCACTTGTCATAACGTTTGCAGCCTCTCGTTTCTGAACAGATAAGGATTTGTCACTTGACATTGGTTTATACCATTTAGCACGAATATCCCGTAAATAGCCAACAACATATGCAAAAATTCCCATTTTCTTTGAACATGCCCAATAAGGTGTATTTTCTAACATATTATCTTGACAGGAAGGATGCAAACACTTAACCGTTTCATAAGATAGATTACGGGTTTTTATAACAGAAGGATATAAACTTGAAAAATCTAAAACCGCAACCTTAAAATGAATGCCTGGAATTGGATCGATAACATAAGCTCCTTGAAATTTAGATGTATCTGCTCTGCTAAAATGTCCTCTCTTCTCAAGATCACTCCCACGTGGGATCAAATAATTTTTTCGACGATGTTCATAATAAAATAAAGATCTTATCCAAGCAGATATTTGCAGCCGGAAAATATCTTGAAGTGGTAATTTTGTTATTCTCATTAAAACAAAAATAAGATTCCATACTAAATTATTGTTAAACGTAGTTAATTCCAATGTTCGTATGGAGTCTATCATATTATAATGAATTAAATTTGCCAGAGTCATTTCTCCGATCATAACTCCCTCATGTTTTATTTTACCAGACCCCAAAAGACTGCTGGAGACTTCTTCCAAAGAATTTCTTAAGTAAGAACCCCCAAAAGCATATCCTTTAATACTTCTATTTGCGAAGAATTGGAAGATGTCTATATGAACCGCATGTTTAAAATCTGTATTATGAGTGACCATCCCGCCACCTCTTCCCAAATAGATTGGATTTTCTTCATCTTTAATTTTTAATCTTCTTGCTCGGTGGAAAAGATATGTGTTATCAAAATTATCACCATTAAAAGTTATAATTATTGGATATTTCCAAAATAAACGAAATGTTTCTTTAAGCAGCTCTCTCTCTTCTTTAAAGAAGAAATATTCTGAATTTTTAGGAAAATCTTCTGGAATTATTCCCAGTTTTAGATCATCACGATCAAGACAATATACTTTTTTCAAGCCATCCGTTGCTGCAAAGGAAATGCTTATCACTTTCTGTTTTGCTAACATTGGATTTGGTAAACCACCATCAGGTGATTCTTCTACCTCGATATCATATGCCATTCGTAATAGTGATGTAGTTGGAGAAGAAAAAATCGGTTGGTATAGTTTAGCCATTTCTTTCATCTCAGTGGGAGCGTCTTGAAATACTTCAAGCAATTTTGTCTCAATTTTTTTATCAATTTGTGGCTTTATTGGAATAATATTCCCTTTATCAATTTTATATAACATTCCAGGGATAAGATTTCTATCGTAAATAAAATTATGATGATAGCGTATTCTTGCTTCCCAAGCTCCTCCTAATTCTTCTCTAATTCCTCTGGTTCCTCCGATGTCAGTTGGTGTGATTCCATAAATCTTCCTTATATCAATTAATTTATCTTCTAAAAGATCGAATTTTTTAACATCTTCAATTCTATCAAATCCTCCAAAACCTGAAAGTGCATCTTCAATATCTTCTTTTTCATCCTTAGAATAGCAATACGGTTCGTGATTTGTTGTATCGATCCAAATTTTGATAGAATTATCAGAAAGATCTAAAAATTTAGCAAAAGCTTTATTATATCCTCCATCATAATCAACAGTTAATAGAATTCCCTTATCCATATCCTGAATTATTTCATTTTCTTTAGATAAAAATCGTAAATGCCAAGATTTTTGTTGCTCCCGATTATCTCTCTTAATAAAAGAATAACGTGAATCTCCTATCGGGTCTGGATTTTTTTGGAAATAAATCTTCTTTAAAATATTTCCTTTTTCCTGCTCAGTTTTTTCTGGTTCTGATTTATCTTGATCCATTTCATGGTTTCTATTAATCGGTTTGGATTTCTTTTTTACTACTTTTGATGGGGTTAAAGATCCCTTAAATTTTACATCTGTTTTTACGATGGTTTTATTTATTATCTCTATTTTTTTTTCTTTTTCTTCTTTTACTGGAATTTTTTGCGGGGTTTTTTTTAAATTTACTGGTTTTGTTTTTTCTGCAGATTTTTTCTGTTTTCCGCCTATAAAACTATCCAAACCACCAAAACTTTTAGATTTAGAACCTTTTTTTTTCCTTTTCATGCTACTTTTTTTTTTTGGCTCTGGCATTGAATATTTCAGTCCCTTATTGCTTATATATTTTCTAATGTTTTATATTAATAACTTCATTTTTTCATATCCAAAAAATCAAATTATAACATAACAATATCTTAGATTGCGCAGCTAAACAGCAAAAGGTGAAAAAAAATAGGTGAGATTCCTCTGAAAAAACAAAAATTCCATATATTTCTAACCACACTCTTCATAAAACAAAATAACAATCATAAATATGGGGTTTTGTTCCACACACTTAATGTAGTATATAATGTGTTTCAGAGACGACTGTATCGGATGATTCCGGCTGCATTCTTACATGATATTAGTAAATCTTTTGTAGCCTATCAAAAACCAGAGGATATTCTTGTGAACGAATATAGCTTCACCGATCATGAAGAGAAGTCGTATGAAATGATTAGAAATTTAAGAGGAGTTAGTAATTATACTAAGAATTTAGTGAGATACCATTATCTCATCCGTGATATGGAGAAATGTTGGGAAAATAATAAAATTCGTTATACAGAAAAAAATAAGGTCTGGAACGGATTGAATAGCCATTTCCAACAAGAATTGAAAAAATTTCTAAAATGCGATGATGCTGCAAAGTAAAGATTCTAATTGAAAAAATCAAAAAAGGTTTTTATGCTTTAAATATCTATAAAAAAAATCTATAAAAAATTAAAATGCAAATATGTGAATATAATGGATAAAGATGTTGTAATTGTAAGTGCATGCCGTACCCCTATAGGTGCTTTCGGAGGGTCCTTAAAATCTGTAAAAGCTCCTCATTTAGGTGCGATTGCAATGAAAGAAGCCATAAAAAGGGCAAAAATCGATCCAAAAATCATACAAGATGTTCGTTTTGGAAATTGCTTAGAACCAGTTGATTCTTTGAACATTGCTCGAGTTAGTGCTATGTTAGCCGAAATACCCTACTCAGTTCCTGCAGTAACTATCAATCGTGTATGCATAAGTGGAATGGAAGCAGTTCTTTCTGGAATGTGGCAAATCCAAGCCGGTTATGCAGATATTGTGTTGGCCGGGGGAGTTGAGTCTATGTCTAATGTCCCATATGTTAGTGAAGAAACAAGGTGGGGTGGTAGATTACAGGATTTAAAATTGAAAGATGGTTTACTCCACGGGTTACATGGTGGTAGTCATTTCGTCCCTTTTCCGAAAGAAGGAACTGGTGATTTTAACGATGAATTTTACCGTGGAAAACCATATATTATGGGTGTCACAGCTGAATTTTTAGCTCAGAAACATGGATTTACTCGTGAGCAACAGGATGAAATAGCTTTAAAATCCCATAATGAAGCTGAACGCGCAAATGTTGAAGGTCTTTTCAAGGATGAAATAGTTCCTGTTCATATAAAGACTCGAAAAAAGGAATTTGTTTTTGATAAAGATGAACATTTTCGACCAGGAATAACAATGGAGAAATTAGCATCTCTTCGACCAGCTTTTATTCCGAAAGTAGGTACTGTTACCGCTGGAAATAGTTCTGGAATAAATGATGGTGCGTCTGCTATGATTATCATGTCTGCAGAAAAGGCAGATGAACTTGGTATAAAACCTTTAGCAAAAATAACAGGAATGGGAATGGGCGCGTGCGAACCTTATTATATGGGGGAAAGCCCTATACCCGCAGTAAGAGATCTTCTTAAACGAACGGGTATGAAATTGGAGGATTTCGAGCGTATAGAATTGAATGAAGCATTTGCAAGTCAATACCTCGCAGTTGAAAAGGAGTTAGGGTTAAATCGAGAAATAACTAATGTACATGGCTCCGGGATAGGATTAGGGCATCCTGTTGGATGTACTGGGACAAGAATAATGGTTACTTTATTATATGAACTAATTCACAAGAATTTGACAAAAGGTTTGGCCACTTTATGCGGGGGAGGAGGAGTGTCCATGTCATGCGTTCTAGAAAGGCTTTGAAAATATCAATTGATATGCTTTCTATTTTTTCTATCTTTTCATAGGTATCAAATTTTAAAATTTGGAAATAACTATAGTACTTAGTAAATGGGCTCTAATAAAAAAGAAGACATAGATTACTTTCAGAAAATGATTGATTCTGGAAAGTTTATTATTTTAGGGAAGATGTCAGCATCAATCGCACATGAAATAAATAATCCGGTCATGATCATTCAAAATTTAGCTTCACTGTTAATTGACGATATAGATAATGAAGGTAAAATAAATTGTAATCCCACTACAGAAAATTATGAAAATCTTAAAGAAATCATAAATGAATGTAAGAGAATTTCAAAAATAACCAAAAATCTTCAAAATTTTTCAAGATCAAGTTCAAAAAAATTGCAGATGAAAAAACTTGAAACTGTAATACTAAATGTTGTTAATTTTATGCACCATCTTTTTGTTAAAAACCAAGTTCAAGTAAAAATAAATGCAGAGGTTGCTCAAACCAATTGTTTGATAAAGCAAGATCAAATTCAACAAGTATTTGTCAATCTTTTGGATAATTCTCTATTTTCATTAAATAAAAAATTTGGTTCTAAGAAAACACCAAGAGAAAAGAAATTTATTGAAATTACATTTAAAAATAAGTCAATTGGAAAAGATAAAGATAAAATTGATTATGTGGTTGTTGAGATTTATGATGATGGTATAGGCATTCCAGAAAAAGATAAGAAGCACATTTTCGAGCCATTTTTTACAACAAAAAAAACAAAAGAAGATTATTTAGATGAGTTGGAAAAAAATAAGGGTTTAGGGTTGGGATTATCATTTAGTCAAGTTATTTTAAAGGATCATAATGGTTTTATAGAATTTGACTCTAAAGAAAATCAGTTCGCCCGTTTTAAGATTTATTTACCCGTTTTTACAGAAAAATCAAGTGAACAAAGTAGTTTTGATGATTCAGAAATTGTATTTTAAATAAAAATAATTCACTGGAAAATAATTGCTTCATAATTCTCCAATTTATCGTTGGTTTTTCCAAAATACTCCACGATTCTGTTGGATTTCTCTATTTTGTATTTAAGAGAAGATTTTATTTCTTTCACAGTTAATGGTTCCTGGAAGATATATAGGGAATGAATTGGATATTCTAAAATTTCATCTTCCATTAATAAATTTTCGTATATGTTATTTCCAGATACATATTTTTCTTCGAATTCAATAACCCATTGCACAAAAGGGTGTAAAAAATCACGAAATTGAATTGTGCAATGAATAACTTTGAGGTAAACTTCTTTTCCATTAACCTTA
>JAUWPK010000226.1 GCA_030611625.1 Promethearchaeum sp.
ATTTCCATCAAGTAATACCCTTCTAGTTTCTTGTGGGACTCCATTTGGAGCCATTTTTATTCTTTCAATAATCTTCTTCACACCATGAATGCCCCATTTCTGCGAGCCAAGACCCAAAGCATAGGCATCATTGTTTTTAACATTTAGAGCCAATCTTATTTCCTTATCAAGTTCTTTTGACATATTTGAAAAGAAGAAATTATTTGAAGCATCTTTATGTTGCCTTCTTTGTGCTTTAGGATCTAATTCATCAGAATGGAACATATTTTTCATTATAATTCCTGTAATCAGGGCTGTTTTCTCAAAAATATCTTGCCCAAAATCTTTCCTGGGTTGAATTTCCAAGCCTAAAACTCCACCTAACTTAGGTAATCGGATACCCATTATAATAAAATTATTTGGAATATTTTTAACATTAAACTTATCAGTGAGCTCAAAATAAGTATGTTCTAGCTCATTGAAATCAAAATCTCGCTCTCTTAACAATTGTGCAATCTTGATAAGCATATCTTGACGGAGGCATTCATGTAAACACCATTTTTTGATCATTGATAAATCTTGAACACCTTTTAACTCTACTCGATCTCCTCCAGAAATGCTTATATTAACATCTTGTCTGGCTGAACCAATCCCTCTTCTCCCAATACCACTCAATCTTAAAGTTAAACCAATTATTTCTGCTAATTTTAGTAAATCCTTTGGATTATCACAATCTCGGTGATCTGTTATTACTTCTACTAGAGGAATCCCTAATCGATCTAAATTATAATATACTGTACGGCCGTAATTTTCGGTTTTAATACGCCTAGCAGCATCTTCTTCAATAGTGATGTTAGTAATTGCTATTTTTTTACCGTTAACATAAGTATAACCATCACGAGACACAATTGTTGTTCTTTGAAATCCGGTTGTTATAGACCCATCAAGATATTGCTTTCTGGCGAAAATAATTTCATCGACTAAAGCAGACATATCAAACCAATGAGATAATTCATAACCTTTAAGAATAGCTTCCTCATCTGGCCAATATGGAGGCATTTCATCTTGTTCATAAATACAATTTACATCTTCAAATGCATGATAAATACAACGATAACCTTTTTCGTATTCTATTAGCATTCCAGGATCGTAATCCCCCATTTCACCTAAAACGGGGCGAAAATATCGTTCAAATCTATAATCTGGTTCAGTAGTGCTTTTTATCATTTCGGGTTTACAATTACAAAATAATTTTCTTTTCGACTTAATTTGATGATGTACTTCAAGCCCAGCATGAAAACCTAGGTTTTTATAATCTATTTCTTTTGGATCCAGCATATTTATACCATCATTATATCTTTAATTGGGATTTTTGATAATAATAAACAACTATATCTTGATATCTGATCTGTGAAGTTAATAGTTTTTTAAAAAGTCGTGGTTTTTTTTAGGTAGTTTCTAATTAATGTTTCTCTATGGATGTCTTATCAACACTGACAATAAGTTGATAATGTAGATCATAAGGATGGTGATTTTTGCTTCTTATGGACCAAATGGCGGAAACTGGGCATAAATTAACACAACCATTACAACCAACACATTTCCATTCATTAAATTTTGGTGTTTTTGAAGATGTGAGAGTTATAGCACCACTTGGACAAATTTTTGTTGCACAAAGCCCACACATTGTACATTTATTTTTATCAACATGTTTTAATCCAACTGTTGAAGCCATTTCCCATCGCCAAGTAAAAAAAATTGACCATATTGAAGTTAATATCTGAAATTTAGGGATCCACTTTTTATTTTCCTTAAGGGAGTTCAAATTATTGATTTCTTTTAATCGATCCAGGATAAGATTTCCAAATTGTTGTGCTCGTTCGCAATCCAGATGGTTCAAACCCCAAAATTTTGGTTTTGGATTTGTAAGTTTAGGCATCCAAGTTCGAAGATTTGTAATTCCAACTCCACTAATAGAGCCTAAACAATAACCACTCGTTCTCTTGACACTCTTATATAGATTCCATAATGTATTACCTGGCATTCCACCACTGGTACAGAAGAGGAAAAAAGGTTTTTTCTGAAAATTTAGATGGCGTAAAATCTGAGTTGCTAATCGAGGAGCACGGAACGAGTATGTTGGGGATCCAATTCCAATAATAGCATATTTTTTTAGATCTACCTTTAAACCACTCTTTATACGAATTAAATCTACTACTATGTTTTGCATTTGAAAACTTTTAGCAATTTCGGTTGCAAAATTTGCAGTTATACCAGTACCAGAAAAATACAGAAGAGCAACTTTCATTACCCTCCACCTACTGGAGGAAAAATTGCAACTACACTATTATCTCTCATGATTTTTGTCTCTAAAATATTGTCTCCCATGAGTATTCTGCCATCGATTAATATTTTTACATATGGAAGAACATCCTTCTTTTCTAAATCAATAACATTACGAAGAAATTCAGGTCCGTTAGGATATTTATCTCTAATAACATTCAGAAATTCTCTAATTGAAGAACCTTTCAAAATATCAATAAATATTACCTTAAATCCTAAAATATCACGTAAATTTGCGAAAATTCTAAATTCAATTCGAATAAATTCTTGCATTATGATATCATTTACACTAATTCATTTTAAAATATACATCTTACTAAACCAACACTATAAAGGCATTCATTACAAGCTGGATGATTACCATAGCAATCAAAATCATTATTTCTAACAAAAAAACAACTTTGCGTCGAATATAAACAATCACCAGACCAAGGAATATTTTTTGAGATATCTAACAATATTTTTCGGAAATTCTGATAAGGTCCTTGAACAATTTTCTCTAAAGACTCATTTTGAAGATTGCCAAATGTTATCTCTTTTACATCTCGTTGGTGTTTATTTAGATATACTTTATGATTGTGGAGAAAATTATAACAAGGTGCAACACCACCATCAACCCTAACAATAATTGCTTTTTGATTAATATATGGGCATTCTCTTTTACTAAGAATTGGAAAAATCTCTGGGAGTTCTAATTTAATTTCTAATTTTTGTGCTAATGCTTTAGCTTTATTGAAGACTTTTTCAGTTTCATTTGCTTGATCAATTTTTTTACTTGCTTCAAAAATAAGAGGATGATTATTTTCAATCCCATGTTCGCGAATTCTCTCCCATATCGCATTAACATTCTTTGTAGCATTAATCAATGTATCTTTCGAAACAGCATAAGAGTTAACAGGGTCAAACATAGCTTTTTCGAATAGTTCCCATCCTTTTTTTACAATTTCCTGAGAGTTTTCCCAAGATTCCTTCGAAATAGTAAAATATAGTGTTTCTGGAAGAATACTTTCATCAAATGCTAACACATGTGAAACATAAATAGTATCTACATTAAATTTATGACAATATTCAATAAGATAAGGAAGATCGTGCAAGTTGGATCGCATAATTACGGTTTCAATTGCTAACTCAGCTAGTTTTCCTTCTTTTCTTTGTTTGGAAAGATAATTTAAATTAGTAACAATCTGATCTTCTTGGATCCCTGCACGAATTTCTTTCAATTTCATGAAATTGCTTGTATCGAACGAAACTACTATCCTATTTATGCTATTCTTTAGAATTTCATCAAGTTTCGATGGAGTTAATAAAGATCCATTTGTTGTAAAATCAATTTTGCCATCTTTAGGAAGATATTTTCGAGTTATTTTTACAATCTTCTCAAAATCTGGATGCATCAAAGGTTCTCCATGACCATAAAGAACAACTTTTTTAATTTTCGGAAAAATTTGCTTTGCAATTGCCTCAAATTGTTCTATAGGCATATTTTGATATGTTTCTTTCTGAAAATTTCTAAGGCACATCTTACAATTAAAGTTGCAAAGAGTTGTGATCTCTATCTGAATTATCTCAGGATAAAAGTGGTTACTTTCTTCAGAGTTTAGCATTATTATTCAAAAACCTTCATTAAATTTTAAAATATACTGTTTGAAAATATAGGTAAAAAGTAAAAAAAAATAGAATTTATTAAAATTCTAATCCGAGTTCTTTAATTTTTTCAGGTGTAGGTACACCTTCAGAAGTCCAACCGCGAATTTCATAATATTTTGGAAGCATTTTTCCTAAATCTTCAATTTCTCCCTTGGAAGGTCCGTCAGGCAATGGATCTTCTAATAGACGTTTAGGTAGAGTATCTTGATTCTTTATTCCTAATTTACCCATTATTAATCTTTCTAGGTTGTAAATACGCTCTCCTATGAACATTATATCTGAATCTTTAAATTCCCAGCCAGTTACAGCAGATAACAAATCTGCATAATCACCTGCTCCCATAGCAAATGTTACGAATAAACAATTAACTGTAGAGTTAACAACAGAAGTAAGATCTTGGAAAGCTTTTACCCAAATATGTTTTCCTTCATATGCAAGACGATCTAATTGTTCAGGGCAACCTGCAATTTCCGGAGCAATAGTGTATCCTGTTACATGGCAACCTCCACGATTTGATGTAGCATAATTGAGTCCAATACCTTTAATTGCCCTAGGATCATATGCTGGAGCTTCTAAACCTTTCATAGTCATTGATAGCTCTGGGTGTCCATACATTTCCGCTAATTTTCTTGATCCTAATGCGAGTTTTTTACCAAATCCGGCATTTAATCCAATTTGTTTAATACTCTCTACTAAACCAGCACCACTTCCAAATTTCAGATCGATTCCTGCATAATCTTCAGGTGGAATAAAACCCTTTTCTGCTAATTCCATAGCACATGCGATTGTAGAGCCCACAGTAATCGTGTCTATTCCATATTCATTGCAAAGATGATTAGCCATGATAATTGCTGGATAATCCATCACAGCACAAGTATTACCAAATGCCCAGATTGATTCAAATTCAGGTCCTTCAGAATAATCAAGTTTGAATGGACCATCTTTGACAGAAACTGTTCTTCCACAAGCGATTGAACAACCCCAGCAAGGCATGTTTTTTATTAAATAATCTTTCGCTAAGGTTTCTCCACTGATCATTTCTGCTTTATCGTTATATGCACTTTGCCAATTTTTATATGGAAGTCCACCGACACTGTTGATAATGTTCACCAATACTGCAGTCCCATAAGCTGGAAGGCCCGTACCTGTGACTCCATTCTCTTTCAATGCAGCATAGCAACGTTTAGAAAATTCTTTAAACTCTTCTGGCTTAGCAATTTCAACTTTAGCATTTCCTCCAACAATAATCGCTTTCAAATTCTTGGAACCCATAACAGCTCCAACACCAGTTCTACCTGCTGCGCGATGTTTATCATTGATAATACTTGCAGTTGGAAGCAAATTTTCTCCACCTTTACCAATACATGCAACACTAAGTTTTACTCCTTCCGTTTTATGCTTCTCTTTAAGAATATCATCTGTTTCAAAAGCATTTTTACCCCAGATCTCAGAACCATCTTGGAGTTTTAATTCACCATTAATTGCAACAAGATATTTTGGTCCTGCTGCTTTTCCTTCTACAATAATTCCATCATATCCTGCTTTTTTTAAAAAAGCCCCCCAATTCCCACCTGAATTTGCAGAACCAATTGATCCTGTTAAAGGTGCTTTAAGGGTCATAACATGATGTCTCCCAGCTGATGGAAATCCAGCAACTGCTGTTCCAGGACCTGTAGCAAAGATAAGAATATTATCTGGTGAAAGTGCATCTAGTTCCGCTATGTTAATTCCTTTTGCTTCAAGTTTTTTAAGGTGATTCCATATCAATTTTGTGCTAATTCCTTTACCACCTAAATATTTCTTGAAATTATTTATATCTATATCTGCGACACCGATAGTTCCAGTACTTAAATCGATATGCGCAAATTTTCCCATATATCCATTTGCCATATTCATCACTTTTTTTATTTTTTTGTATAATTATTCAAAAAAAATATTACTTTTTTAAATATTAATTAGTGACCAATAAAAGTTTTTTTACATTTCATGAAAAAAAAAGACGTTATAGTCGATCATACATATCGGTAAAACGACGCTCTCAATAAATTGGGATATAGTAATTCTATCTTTTTGATCGAAATTACAAAAACCATGATCAAAAAACTACATCCAATTTTTCAGTTATTGTTTTGAAAATTTTAACAACATTCAATCATATTTTATTAATATAAAAGTAAAGGTATTGTTAGAAAGGTCGTTTAAATTGAAAAAAGATTTTAATTATGATAAACTCGGGCTAAAAATTGGAATTGAAATTCACCAACAGCTTGCTTCAAAGAACAAACTATTTTGTAATTGCCCAAACGAATTACAAGGAACTCGGTCTCCAGATTTCACAGTATTACGGAA
>JAUWPK010000212.1 GCA_030611625.1 Promethearchaeum sp.
AGCAGGGAACACCTAGAATATCACTTCCTTCTTGAATTAATTTGAATGTAATGAATAATTTATTCCATAAATCATTATTTTTATCGAATTTTATAGGTTGTTCAGCTAAAATTCTCATAGTTGACAAAGAAAAATTTTTAAAATAAACAGATTCAGAACCAGGGAGCATATCCCGTTGCTCAGCATAAAGAATAAAAATAATACGATAAATAATGCGTAAAAGTTCAGCATAATATTCCTGTAAATCAATTTTTTCTGATTGAAACTCGTAAAAAAAGTCTTTATTCTGTTGGATTAATTCATTTCCTAATAATTCTAATGCTGCATGAACGTTATCACGAAGATTATCTCCTACTTTAACACCTTCTTTAACGCATTCTTGTTGAAATTCATCAAATAGATTATTTTTCTCATTTTCAGAAATAAATCGAGATTTTAAGATTAAAGCGTAGAGTAAATTGAATTCCTTGATATCTCGTTTAGCAAAAATATTTTCAAGATCAAACTCCAAAAATCCTTGAGAATAGGAATAATAGTATTTTGTGATTATGCGAAGAACTCGACCATTACATAAAAATAGCCATTTAATTTCTGGATTTAAATTTACGAATTTTTGAGCTACATCATGGTGAGATAAATTTTTTGGATTTATTGTTATTTTAGATTGGAAATCATCGTTCAAATCAACAAAATGGAAATAAGGATCTTGATGACTTTTAGATTGATAAGAGATTTTGAAATCCTTAATTATACTGTCTTCATCTAGATTTTCGGGATTAATTTTGAAAGGTTCCAATTCATGTCCGAATTGTTCAAATAACGGAATAAGCAATTTTTCAGTTAGTTCATTTACATTCCATTTCTCGATATTTGTTCCTTCTTCACTCCATTCCTTAATTTTACTCTCAATTTCATCCCATTTTTGACAACACCAATCAAAACATTTTAAACGCTCTTCTCTGATTGTTTTACGATCTTGTGTTTTTTTATCGGAAATAAATGTGTCAATCTGTCCAATTTTAACTCTTTCTGGATTATCTCTTAATCTTAAAAGGTAATTTTCGGTAAAAATTCCCCCACTTGGAGTAATATTTCTTAAAAGTGCACTATGTTTAGATTTTCCAAATGTTTTTATTGATTTAGATGAACCTAAATGATTAGTTTGCTGAGTTTCGGATGCTTTCGACATTTTTTATTTCCTCTATTTTTATTCATTATATGGATAAACCAAAGTTATGGTAAGTAAATCAATCCCAACAATATCAACATTATCGATACCCTTTAAATCACTTGCGAAACCTTGTTGGCTTAGCTTCTTAATAATCTCTTTTCTTTCTTGAATTATTTTTCCTAAACGTTCTTTTCCTAGATCTTTCAAGAAATTTTGCAAATCTGATAATTCTAATGCAGCTTTAAGATGTTTTTTAAGAAATATTTCTGGTTTTCCGTGATTTTCCATCTTTGATGATCTAAGTGTTTCAATATCATCACTAACAATCCTTTCAGAATTGAAAAGATCCAATCCTAAGGTTGAAATTTCTTCAATGATTGTTTTCGGTTCGGTATTTACGACATATCTTAATTTACAATCATACAGGGCTGTAACCTTTGAAACCACTCTAGAAGCATAGGCTGCTGTTCGACCATAAAAAATATTATCTTCCTCAAAAGCTTCATTTCGTATTTTTTCAATTAACCCGGAAACTAATTGATTTTTCAAACTAATTCCGTCAACATCAAATCTTGCGGAGGAAATTTCCATTTTAGGCGTAATTAAATAATTTTCTCCAAATTCAAACCGAATTTCTTTTTGGATTTCTTTAGGTAAATCCACTTGATATATATCTGGATTGTCTTTGGTTTGAATCAAATTACCTTGATATAATTCAATTGCGGATTTAGTGAAATTAAGTAATGTATTTGAATCTCCGATGTTTTGCTCTGTTATTCGCATTCTTTCTTCAACATCTTCCAAATTTATGTTATTATGGCCGTAAAACGAATCTTTTATCATCTCTTCTATGTTTTCTTTTGAGAAAAATACATCTATCATTTTATCACGTATTTTTTCGGAGAATTTAACCCATCTCTCCAATGTTCCTCTTTTCTTCTTTTCTTTTCGGCGTTTTTCTATTAGACGATCTATAATATCTGCAGGATCTCCAAAAAAGCCGGGAACAAAACCGTATTCTTCTTTTATATCTGTCGCTTTTTTAACCAATAATTCCAGTATGTCCATTTCTAAAGTGTCTTTGAGTATAATAGTTCTAATGTATACCTTTTTCTTAGGTTGACCAAAACGATCTACTCGGCCATTTCTCTGTTCTAATCGATTTGGATTCCATGTTAGCTCGTAATTGATAATTTGATTAGCAGAAAACTGAAGATCAATTCCTTCAGCCATACAATCTGTTGAAATCATTATCCCTTTTTCGGCTTTTAAAAAATTATTATAAATCTCTACCCTTTTTTGCGAGGGTAATTGCCCATGTACTGCATAAAGTTCCATCCCTCGATATTTAAGGGAGCCAGAATCGATAGTTTTTTGGATATTTTTTTCAATATAGTTAAGAGTGTCAATATAACGTGTGAAAATAATAATTTTATTTGATACTTTTAATCGATTAGTGATTATTTCTTCCAATAACCGAGTCATTTTAGAATCATGCTTTTTTAATTCGATTGCAGACTTTTTTACTTCTAACAGCAATTTTTTTTCTGTTTTAAGGCTTTCCATCGATTTTGTTAGAACTATTTTATCATTTCTTAAATCTCTTTCTTCTTCACTTAGCCTATCCGTTTCAACACCATCTAAAACAGATTGTCCTGCTTCTTCTTTAGATAAAAATGAAGCAAAATCTTCTACTGCTAGATATTTCTTATTTATTTTTTTGTCAATTTCTTCTAAACGGTTATCTATAGAGCAGATAAGGGCTTGAGGTGAACTGATTGCACGCTTATGGAAGTGTAATATAGTCCAGAAATTCATTTTGGAAAGATCTTCAAGATTTTTTTCTCCATAGCTCTTCATTAATTTCTTCTGTATTTCTAGGTCTTCTAATACTTGTTCTGCGAATTTATCTAGTAATTCCATAGTTTTGCCAAATTGTTGAGAGGGGGTTATAAAAATTTCATCTGCATCTCTTTCGGGGAAAGGATTCCCTGAATAACTTTCTTTAATCCATTTCACTACATCTTCTCGTCTACGCTGGCAAACATGATTTAATGCAATATCTCTATTAATTTCTATATCCGCACCTTTTCCCGACACCATATCTTCAGATATAAATCGTAAAAGGCTTGCAAATGAATCTTTATATCCGTTATGGGGTGTGGCAGTTAATAATAGTATATTTTTATATTTTTCTGTAATTTTTTTCGCAAAGAAATAACTTTGTTTCATATTTTTAGAATTTTCATCATCAACACCTAAGTGAGGTAGCATAACATTATGTGCTTCATCAATAACTACCATATCCCAATCAAATTGCCAAATTTCTTCTCTAATTCCCGATCTTTTTGCATAATCAACAGATGTAATAATAAAATTATAATATCCCCACGGATTTCCCCCTACTAATAGTTCTGACTCAAGATGTCTACGGTTTTTTCGGGACATGATTACAGCATTGATATCAAAAAAGTTTCTCATAATCGTTTGCCATTGTTCCCGTAAATTTGCAGGTGTTATAAATAATACTCGATTTATTTTTTTACGACCTAATAACTCCTGCAAAATTAATCCAGTTTCGATGGTTTTTCCCAAACCTACATCATCAGCTAATAAAAGTCTAACTTTTGATAAATTTAGAGCCATTAAAACAGGAACCATTTGATATGAAATCGGTATTACTTTTGAATTTTGAAGGCTGATAAAAGATGAAGTGCTGTAAATTAAATCCAACCTAATTGCATCGAGCAATAATTTTTGATAACGCGGTGATCCTATCACATCTTCTGAAGGCTTAGGAATTGTAGACTTTTTAATGGGTTCAATGTTTGGAATTAAAATTTGAGATGATGGAATTCCTGTGATATTACTTACCGAATAATAATTGTAATTTTTTTCGGTGTTATGATGAATTTGGTCTATTCTCCATAAGCGGTCTCGAGCAGAAACGATTTCTCCTATTCTGAATTTTTGATTTGTCTTGGAACTAATTTTTTGCACCTAAATATTTTTAATTTTTTGGGGTTAATCTCTTTTATTTATAAGGATAGAATAGAGGTTTAAAAAACTATTGTAGGTGATTTTAGATATGTTATTGAAAACTAAAGACATTTACTAAATTTATTAATATCAATTAGCTGAAAATAATTATAATTAGCCTACTTCTTTTTCCTTACATTCCAAAATTTTCTTTTTAGTTTTCTCATTAATGGGGAAATCACCGTACTTCAAAGATACTTCATACCAATCTAAAGCATTTTTGAATTTTCCTTCTAATTGAAAAATTTCACCTTTAGAATCACTATAATCTGCGAGTTTTTCAGATTTAGAATTTAATTCTTTATCAAACGCTTTTTTTACAAATTCTAAAACTTTATCAATTGTTTCGTGGGCACGTTCGAATTCTCCCAAATAGCCCATATTATATGCCTTTAAATTAAACAACGAGAGGTTTTCATAACTCAATTCATGAATTTCATAAAGCTCAAATAATTTATTCGCTTCCTCATATCTTTTCAACAACGATAAAGCAAATATTTTCTTGTAAATTATCTGTCTGGGAAATCCAAATTCCATTGAAAAGAATTCTGAACTAATAACTTCATTTGCAAGTTTGATTGCCTCATTAAATTCTTCCTTTACATTTAGTTCTTCTATCTTTTTAGATTTGTATCTAAATAAATCTAAATCCATATAATCGATTTCTCTATATAATTCATTTCCCATAACAAGCAAACCAGGTTTCTTAGGAACTCGGGGAGAAACAGTAATTATATTTCTTTCCTTAAAATCACCAATTTTTCTAAGAATAATTGGATTTCCATTCTTATCGTTAATTATTTCCCCTTTACTGTCTTTATGATAAATTAATCCATAATAACGGTTTTTATCTTCTCCAGAATTCTTAACAGAATGTAAATAATTGACAAATCGTGTAATAATTTCTTGAATAACCACTTTCATTCTATTATAAGAGGGAATTCTGATAATTTTCGCATACATTTTTCCATTTTTATGTTTAAATGACTTAATGTTATTTTTTGAAGAATTTAATACATTAAATTGCCATATTTGGTCTTTATTATTTGATTTCTGTTCCCCAACGTGTAAAAATTGGCTTCTTACATCATATAAATTTCTGAATAAAATTTCAGTTAATTCATTAAAAAAATGAGTATACATCAATAATTGCTTGCAAAATTCTACGAAATTTGCTTTTACCTTATATATATCTTTCATATAGAGTGTTTCAATTTGCATAGTATACTCATTTTTCTTTTTATCTGTCAATTCTCCATCATTATTATACAATTTTACAATTTCTTTTCCAAAACGTAAATTTTCAAATTTCATATCTGCCCATTGGTATTTTTGAGATAATATCTCGATGGATGAAACCAATAAAGACATTGCCAGTGAAACATTAATATTTGAAGTTTCTAGTGAAAGATTATACATTTTTAAGGATTTTTGAATGAAATAAAATTGCTCTTCCCTTAATTGGGTAAATATGTCAATATTTTGAGTAAAATTTCCAAATTCTTCAAAATTTTTACCATTTATTAGATTTTCTAAATTTAAACCATGAGAAATAAATAAATTTGACGAAGTAAAATAACTTCCCCAATATAATGCGAAAATATTGAGAAGGTCTTTTAGGATGTCATCAGGTGATATTGCCATACCTATCTCTTCATCAATAAACTTTAGATCTTTTTTTGGTTGGGATGGATCATCTCTTTGATCTATATCAACAACTCGTAATATCGCTAAATAAAAATTTTTTTTCTGTAAGATTTTTAGTTTTCTGTGGTTTTTTTGTAAGAGTTTAAGATATGATTTTATTTTATTCAGAAATGGTGTCGATGGTTCAGAATCCAAAAATTTTAAGTCAATAGTATCCAAATCTAACAAATAAAAGATTTTTTTGTATTTAAAGACTTTATCAAAGACCTTATCGCTTTCTATTATAAACAAATAAAGATTAGTTCGCTTTCCTTTATCAATTAAGAATATATTTTTTCGTAAATTCTCACAACTCATAATTTCTCTCCTCGGTTTACATTTTTATTCTTTAATTTTATATTTAAGGAATTTGCTAATTTTTTAATTTATTTGAAATTTCAATTGCATTATCATAAAATTCTAGCGAGTCTTCATCAAGGTAATCAGAATCAAAATGCTTGGATTCTTGTAATATATCCAGTCCTTTTGTCAAAAATTCATCAGATTTATCAATTTCTCCCGTTCGGTAGTAGCAGATTCCTATTTTTAGTAATAATATTCCAAATTTTTCTGATCCACTGTCGTCTTCTCCAATTTTCCAACAAAATTCAATAAAATTCATCTCATCTGATAAAACAGGTTGGATGGATTGAAGCAACAGATTTATCGTACGGGGAAGGGTTATATTGTTTTTAATCATTATACTACTAATAAATTCAATTTTATCGAAGAAATAATCTATCGAAGACTGATGTCTTTGGGGTTGT